>CANEXR010000073.1 GCA_947443815.1 Flavobacteriaceae bacterium
ATCCGTTACAATCTTTTTCTAAAACTCCTTTTTTTGTAAAAAGAAAAAAGAGCTTTCGCTGGTCGCTTTTTTTCTTTAACAAAAAATAGTCGTTTCACAAAAAAGGATTTTCACTACTATCAGGGCTAACCAAAACCAATAATTTTCGACACAAAATTACATAATTTATGACAACTACCGAACAAATAAAAGGTATTGTAGAACGCCTTGGTGCGTTGAGGAGGTATCTTTGACGTTGATGCCAAACTAATCGAAATTGCCAACGAAGAAGAAAAGACTTTTGCTCCCGACTTTTGGAACAATGCCAAAGAAGCTGAAAGCATTGTGAAAAATCTCCGAAACAAAAAAAAATGGATCGAAGATTACAACAAAGCCGTAGAAATGACGGACGAATTGCAGCTTGCTTATGATTTTTATAAAGAAGGAGAACTCAGCGTTGACGAACTAGACGAACAATATACCCAAACCGAAAAACATATTGAAGGCATTGAATTCAAAAACATGCTTTCTGATGAAGGGGACACGCTAAGTGCTGTGATACAGATAACTGCAGGTGCAGGCGGAACAGAGAGTTGTGATTGGGCAGAAATGCTCATGCGCATGTACATGATGTGGGGCGAAAAATATGGCTACAAAATAAAAGAATTGAACTTTCAAAAAGGAGATGCGGCAGGTATAAAAACCGTCACACTCGAATTTGAAGGCGATTACTCTTTTGGCTACCTAAAAGGTGAAAATGGAGTACATCGATTAGTACGAATCTCCCCTTTTGATAGCAATGCAAAACGCCATACTTCCTTTGTTTCTGTTTACGTATATCCTTTAGTAGATGACAGCATCGAAATTGATATAAATCCAGCCGATATCGAAATTACAACTTCTCGCTCTAGTGGCGCTGGAGGCCAAAATGTTAATAAAGTTGAAACCAAAGTACAGTTGTTTCACAAACCAACCGGAATTCAAATACAATGTTCCGAAACAAGGTCTCAACAAGATAACAGACAGCGCGCCATGCAAATGTTACGTTCTCAATTGTATGAAATTGAATTAAAAAAGAAACAAGCACAACGCGCAGACATTGAAGCAGGTAAAATGAAAATAGAATGGGGTTCACAAATACGAAATTACGTTATGCAACCTTATAAATTAGTCAAAGATGTACGTACAGGTTATGAAACCAGCAATGTTGACGGTGTAATGAATGGCGAAATCGACGAATTTCTTAAAGCATATTTAATGATGATGGGCCAAAAAGAAGACGAATAAAAAGCCTCCGATTTTATTACAATTTGCCTTTTTAGCAAACAAAATCCCCTAAAATTTCTTTTATAGAATTATTTTAAGGGATTTTTTTTATTATTGCTAATTTTGATTTTATTCAATCCTTTAAAAATATTAGGTAATTATACACTAATTTACTTTATTTGATAAAAATACCACAACAAATCAAAACTTTAAACAATGAAATCCTACTCTATCCAAGAAATAAACGAAATACTGAAAGGCACAATTGTTGGCGAAACCAACCATCTTATTACAGCACCAGAACAATTGGAAATAGCCAAAGTAACTGAAATTTCATTTATTGGAAATAAAAAATACGAAAAATTCTGGAATACTTCAAATGCCTGTGCCGCAATTGTTAATGACGATATTGCCATAGAACCCGGTACAAATAGAGCTTTTATAAAAGTACAAAATGCAGATTTGGCCATGTCCCAAGTATTAGAACTTTTTGCGCCGCCAATTCCCGTATTTCATATTGATATCCATCCTACAGCCGTTGTTGATGCAACAGCCGTTATTGGAAATGGAACCCGAATTGGTGCTGGTTCTTACATAGGACCCAAAGTTACTATTGGCGAAAATGCCATAATATACCCAAATGTGACCATTCTTGATGAATGTACAGTGGGTAAAAACACCATAATATGGTCTGGTGCTGTTGTTCGAGAACGCTGTCATATCGGTAATGATTGTATTTTACATCCCAATTCGACAATTGGTGCTGATGGTTTTGGTTTCCGTCCTTGCCCACAAAGAGGACTAGTGAAAATTCCTCAAATTGGGAATGTAATCCTCGGAAATGGAGTCGAAATTGGAGCCAATTCATGCGTTGATAGAGGGAAATTCAGCTCGACAGTTTTAGGTGACGGTTGTAAAATTGACAATCTAGTTCAAATTGGGCATAATAGTAAACTCGGACGTTTTTGCATTATGGCCGGACATAGTGGATTAGCAGGTTCTGTAACATTAGGAAACGGAGTGATTATTGGTGGAAGCGCATCCATAAAAGACCATGCCACTATTGGTGACGGAGCTACTGTCGGAGCTGGTTCAGGAGTTACTTGTGATGTGCCTGCTGGCAAAGTAGTTTTAGGATATCCAGCAGTCGAAGCTCGTGATGCTTTAAAACAATGGGCTATACTGAAGCGTTTGGTAAATGATTCCAAAAAATAAACAACTCTTTTTTACTATATAATCATAAAAAGAAACAGTGTTACTATTGTTTCTTTTTTTCATTTACGACAATTCTAAACTAGCTATTGAACTGTTTACAATTAAGATGATTTTTGTACTTTAGCCAACCTTTATATTGTAAAACATACTTTTTCCATGGATTTGAACTTCAACAAAAACGAAGACCATAATAAACTTTTATTGGCCAACTTGCGTCAAAAATTTACTGTCGTTAAAGTAGGCGGTGGCGAAAAACGTATTCAAAAACTGCATGCTGAAGGCAAAATGACAGCAAGAGAACGCATCGACTATTTACTCGATCCAAAAGCCAAAAGTATTGAAATCGGAGCCTTTGTGGGCGAAGGTATGTATGCGGAACATGGCGGATGTCCTTCTGGAGGAGTCGTAGTGAAAATAGGATATATAAAAGGAAAACAATGCATTGTAGTTGCTAATGATGCTACTGTCAAAGCTGGAGCTTGGTTTCCAATTACTGCCAAAAAGAATCTCCGAGCGCAAGAAATTGCTATGGAAAATAAATTACCCATTATTTATCTCGTAGATAGCGCAGGAGTCTATTTGCCTTTACAAGATGAGATTTTTCCAGATAAAGAACATTTTGGACGGATTTTTAGAAACAATGCGCTCATGAGTAGTATGGGTATTACTCAAATTGCAGCCGTAATGGGAAGTTGTGTTGCTGGCGGTGCTTACCTCCCGATTATGAGCGATGAAGCTTTAATTGTAGATAAAACAGGAAGTATTTTCTTAGCTGGAAGCTATCTAGTCAAAGCTGCCATAGGAGAAAGCATTGATAATGAAACCTTAGGAGGAGCTACTACACATTGCGAAATTTCAGGAGTTACGGATTACAAAGCCAAAGATGACAAAGACGCTTTGGACAAAATAAAAAACATTGTAGATAAAATTGGTGCTTTTGATAAAGCTGGCTACAGTCGAATTAAATCCGAAAAACCAACTTTAGACGAAAAAGAAATATACGGTTTATTGCCAAAAGCCAGAAACGAACAATACGATATGATGGAAATCATCAAACGATTGGTTGATAATTCTGAATTTGAAGCCTACAAAGACGGTTACGGACAAACCATCATTACTGGGTATGCAAGAATTGATGGCTGGGCTGTAGGAATTGTAGCCAATCAAAGAAAAGTAGTGAAAACTAAAAATGGCGAAATGCAGTTTGGCGGAGTCATCTATTCTGATTCTGCAGATAAAGCAACGCGTTTTATTGCTAATTGCAACCAGAAAAAAATACCACTAGTATTTGTTCAAGATGTTACTGGTTTTATGGTGGGTTCCAAATCTGAACATGGTGGAATCATTAAAGATGGAGCCAAAATGGTGAACGCAGTATCCAATTCGGTTGTTCCTAAATTTACTGTAATCGTTGGTAATTCGTATGGTGCAGGAAATTATGCTATGTGTGGAAAAGCTTATGATCCAAGATTAATTTTTGCTTGGCCAAGTGCAGAATTAGCCGTTATGGGAGGCACCCAAGCCGCAAAAGTATTGGCACAAATTGAAGCCTCTTCGCTTAAAGCAAAAGGAGAATTAGTAGATGAAGCCAAAGAAGCTGAATTATTTGCAAAAATAAAAGCGCGATATGACGAACAAGTTTCTCCGTATTATGCCGCTTCTCGCTTATGGACAGATGCGATTATTGATCCTTTAGAAACCAGAACTTGGATTTCAATGGGGATTGAAGCCGCAAACCACGCTCCTATCGAAAGGAAATTTAATTTGGGTGTTATCCAAGTTTAAAATACTCCATTTAAAATCTAAAAAATAGCTAAAAAAAACAATAAAGAATCTTACCAAAAAAACGTATTGCTTTAAAATAGTATTGGTATAACATAAATAAAGAGAGTTATCTACAACATGACAACTCTCTTTATATTTGAAAAAAATAAAATTCAGATTAACTTATTAATTATAAACTTTCTGCTCTAATAATTTTTCCTGTAGCAGTTTCTTTAAATTTAGGTATAAAAACAATTTCTTTGGGTCTTTCATATTTATTTAAAACTTCAAAAACAGACTCATCAATATCAAGAGGCGTTCCTTCGATATAAAGAACTAATTTTTCTCCAAGATTTGCATCTGGAATACCATAAACAAAATAACGTCTTGGAATTAATGTTGATAATTTTTCTTCAATTTGTTCCGGAATTAATTTGATTCCTCCGCTATTGATCACATTGTCATACCTACCCATCCAAATAAATTGTTTGTCCGAAATTAAATTCACAATATCATTTGTAACGATTTTTTCTTCACTTATTTTTTTCGCGTCAATCACTAAGCAGTGTCTGTCATCAACAGAAACGGTAACATTAGGCAAAACAGTAAATGCTTCTTGTCCAATTTTTTTAGCAGCAATATGCGTGATGGTTTCTGTCATACCATACGTTTCATAGATTTCAATAGGCAATTTGATAAGTTCTTGCTCAAGTGATTTATGCACTTTCACACCACCAATAATTAATTTTTTAATTTTATGTAAATCTTTTAAAGAATTTTTAGCTTGCAAAGGAACCATACCACAAAAATCAAAGGTTTCGTCAATTCCTTCCAAAGGATTGGAACTTGGCGCAACAAATTCCATTTCTAAACCTAGAATAAAAGCTCTTACAAACATCATTTTTCCAGCTACATAATTTGTTGGCAGGCAATGCAATACTTTTTTTCCTGGTTCAAGACCAAAAAAATCACCCGTAGCCAAAGCAGAGTTTACCATGGCTTGCTTTTCAACTCTAATGATTTTTGGAGTCCCCGTTGAGCCCGAAGTATTAATTTCTAAATACGATTTGTCATCAAACCAATCTAAAATAAAAACCCCTAATGGTTGTTCAAAATACTCGCCTTCTTTAATAAAAGAATAGGCTATTCTGATTAAATCATCTTTAGTTAAATGATACCCATTTAATTTAAATTTGTTGTGAACATTCTGATAAGTAGGATTATTCATTTTCGTTTTTTGTTATATTATTATCAACTATTATTATTTTTCCTGTAAGTTTTTCTTTCCAATTATTCCAATTGTATTTCATTGAATAAATTTTAAGCAAGATAGGGAAAATAATAAAAACCGGCAATAAAACATCTAAAGAAGCGGAAGGATTTGAAACATCTTTGAATATAGAATGGGTTTGAAATGCTGACCAATCAGATGTAACTAACAACGCACTAACTAAATTATTTGCCGCATGAAATCCTAATGCTAATTCAGTCCCTTCATCCATTAAAGTTACAATTCCAAGAAATAATCCTGTTCCTATGTAATAAATTAAAATACTATTTCCCATTTTAGCAACTTCTGGATTTGCTATGTGCATCGTTCCAAAAATAGCGGAAGTCATCAATAATGGAAACCATTTATTTTTAGAGAGATTTGCAAAACCTTGCATCAAATATCCTCTAAAAATCAATTCCTCAGTACTAGTCTGAATTGGAATTAATAAAGTCCCGATGATAACTAAAATAGCAAATGGAATGGGTTTGAAATTGATTATGAAATTTTCAGGACTAACCCAATAAAACAAAAGAGTAGACACAAATGTAAAAACTCCCCACAATAAAAAAGAGAAAGAAACCCTGTTCCAATCTAATTTTTCTCTTGAAGTACTAATTGAAAGCATCGTCTGTTGATGCAAATAACGAACAACATAATAGATGCCAATCATAGCAAAAACAAAAGAAAGCATAATCAAAAACAATGTGAGATTTAAATCTAAAAATTGCATCACTTCTTCATTTGTTTTAGGATAGGGTTTTTTAGAAGTAAATGTTTCTATTAAAATCCCAAGCAATAATGGAACTTGGCCTATCGTTGCAGCAACAATTATAATAAAAGAACCAACTATATATTTCCAAAACTTATTTTCTGGGCGTATTCCTTGTTCTATAAACATCTCTTTTAAATTTGATTCAATAAATTAGTTTTGAAAAACTTGTTTTGTTACACCTAAAATACTTTTTTTATTTGAATTTGCTTTACTTAGCAAAAAAAACATGATTCAAATATACCATAATCCTCGATGTGGAAAATCAAGAAATTGTTTAGCTTTTATCAAAGAACAAAATCAAGAAGTTATAATTGTCAAATATCTTGAGCAACAACTAAATTTTGAAGAATTAGTTCTAATTATTAAAAAATTAAATTGTAAACCAATTGAAATTGTTCGAGTTAAAGAAAAAATTTGGATTGAGAATTTTAAAAACAAAACTTTGTCGGATGATGAAATTATTCAAGCAATGGTTTCAAATCCTATTCTGATTGAAAGACCCATAGTCATAAAAGGCGATAAAGCTATTATAGGCAGAGTACTTGATGATATATCGCAGTTCATTTAATTAACATAACATTGTGATTTAAATTTTAAACCTAACCCTTTTTTTATGGTCTAAAGTGGGTAACCAAAATAAAATTCAATGAAAAAAATAAAATTTTTATTATTACTTACCCTATTTCTTGTAAGCATAATAAGCTTTGCACAGCAAGCTCCTCCAACTGCAAAAATCAAATTTAAAGTTAACGGAAGAGTAATCGAAAAAACAAGCAAACAACCTCTTGAATATGCTACAATCACTTTCAAAAACCCAAACAATCCAAAAGATCTTACTGGAGGTATAACCAATGCTAAAGGAGAATTTGACATTGCAGTATCACCCGGAATATATGACATTACCATTGAGTTTATTTCTTTTAAAGCAATTGAAATCAAACAAAAAAGTATTCAAAATGATATTAGTCTAGGGTTAATTGCCTTAGATGAGGATGCTTCACAACTGAATGAAGTTGTTGTACGTGCCGAAAAAACTACTGTCGAAATAAAATTAGACAAAAAAGTTTATAATGTAGGTAGTGATTTATTAGTAAAAGGGGGAACTGTAAGCGATGTCCTTGATAATATCCCTTCCGTTTCTGTTGATGTAGAAGGTAACGTAAGTTTAAGAGGAAATGAAAATGTAAAAATCCTTATAGATGGAAGGCCTTCAAACGCTATTAATATTAATGATGCTTTACGTTTAATTCCTGCTGATGCAATCGAAAAAGTAGAGGTTATAACCAATCCATCTGCTCGATATGATGCTGAAGGTGGCGGTGGAATATTAAATATAATACTCAAAAAAGGAAAAAATTTAGGTTTAAACGGAACTTTTATAGCAACAACTGGCTATCCCGATAATCATAGTTTGAGTGGTACTGTCAATTATAAATCTGAAAAATTTAACTTGTTTACAAATCAAGGATACAATTATAGAAGTAGCCCTGGTAATATGTTAACTAATACAACATATTTAAACTCCGACAATTCTATTAAAAACTATGTTAATGAGACTCGAGAAAACGACCGATATAGTAATGGATATAACGGGAATTTTGGAATTGAATTGTATTTAGATAAATCATCATCATGGACAAATACATTGAATTACCGAAAAAATAATGGAAATGATACCGACAATGTTTTTCAACAATATTATGATGTAAACTATGTGTACGATTATACTCGAAATCGAATTAATAAAGAAATAAAAGATAGCCAAAACGTAGAGTTTGCAACTAATTTCACAAAAAACTTCAAAAAAGAAGGACACAAACTTACCATTGACGGGTCGTTTTCATCTAATGATGATAATACTTCCGCAATTGTTACTGATAAAGCCAATAACGCGGCACAAGTTCAATTAGACCAAACACTTAATAATCAATCCCAAAACAGAAGTTTAATTCAAACCGATTACGTTTTGCCTTTAGGAAAAGGAAGTCAATTTGAAGCAGGGTATCGTGGTGATTTTTCTAAATTAGTAACCGATTATAAAGTCGAAAATGATGGTGTTCTAAATCCTAATTTTACTAATATTTTAGAATATAAAGAAAACGTGAATGCTTTGTATTCACAATACGGTTTTAAAGTAAGTAAATTTTCAGCGCTTTTTGGACTTCGTTGGGAAGATTCAAAAATTGAAGTTAATCAGTTAGTAAATAGTGATTTTAATACCAAAAAATACAATAATTTTTTCCCTAGTGCCTTTTTTACTTATGAAGTTTCGGATAAAAGTAGCATCTCTTTAAACTATAGTCGAAGAATTCAAAGACCAAGAGGACGTATGTTAAATCCTTTTAGTAATTTATCTAGTAATATCAATATTTTTGTTGGAAATCCTGATTTAAATCCTTCCTTAAGTGACGCCATCGATTTTGGATATATCAAACGTTGGGATAAATTAACGTTTAATACTTCCTTGTATGTAAACAAAACAACTGATGTTTTTCAAATGGCAAGAAGAGAATCTGGGGATTTTGTAAATGGAACTCCAATAATTATTACAACTCCTATCAATATCGCTACGGAATACAGAACTGGTTTTGAGTTTACCTTGAATTATTCGCCATACAAATGGTGGAAATTAAACGGTAACTTTAATTTTTTTAGAAATAAAACAACTGGAGATTTTATTTATACGGATTTTAATGGACTTGAAGTGGTTCAAAATTTTGACAATATTGCTACTTCTTGGTTTACTCGTGTCACATCAAAAGTAACTTTACCTTATAAAATAGATTGGCAAACTAATGCTACATATAATGCTCCGCAAAACAATGCCCAAGGTAAAGTATTAGGCAACTTTAGTGCAAATTTAGCCTTTAGTAAGGATGTTATGAAAGATAAAGGAACTGTTGCTTTTAATGTCAGTGATGTATTCAATTCTAGAAAAAGAATTATGGAAACCAATCTTCCAGGAGTTCTAAATTCTTATTCCGAAATGCAATGGAGAGAAAGACAGTTCACACTATCGTTTACTTATCGTTTCAATAAACAGAAAACTGAAAGAGAAAAACCTAAGAAAAACATGAATGAAGGTGGTGATAATGACTTTCAAGGATAAAAAAAAAGACTCGTGAAAACGGGTCTTTTTTTATGAAAACAATCTACTGATTATAGCGATTGCTCTGCTTTCTTTTTTGCTTTTTTTTCTTTGTACGCTTCCCAAGTTGCTCCGCCAACCCAATAGGATACGAAACCAACTAAGAAAAACATTAACCAAAAACCTATAGTTAAAACGGTTAAGAAAAGTAAAAAGCCTAAATACTGTGAAAAATCAAACATATCTTCCGGAATTTTTGAATGTAAGTACAAATGTAAGTTTATTATTTTTCCTTAGCAATAAAAATTGCAAAAACTACAAATCAATTTTTACAAAGAAGAATTATCCGTATATTTAATAGATTTTATTTCAAACTAAACTGTCACTTAAAATTATTCTGTTTGAATTGTCAATTTGAACTCCTAATTAATTTAATTTACTCTACAAAAATGAAATTCAGAACTGAAAAAGATACGCTAGGAGAAGTTCAGGTACCGGTCGATAAATATTGGGGTGCTCAAACAGAACGCTCTAGAAATAATTTTAAAATTGGTCCAGCAGCTTCCATGCCTATCGCAATTATTAGAGGTTTTGCTTATTTAAAAAAAGCGGCAGCCTACACCAACTGTGATTTAGGTATTTTATCCGAAGAAAAAAAAGAAGCAATCGCCCAAGTTTGCAATGAGATTCTAGACGGGAAATTAGACGATGAGTTTCCATTAGTAATTTGGCAAACTGGGTCTGGCACACAAAGTAATATGAATGTTAATGAAGTTATTGCTAACAGAGCCCATGTTATAAAAGGATATACAATTGGCCAAGAAGAGCCCTATATAAAAGCAAATGATGATGTAAATAAATCGCAATCATCAAACGATACTTTTCCAACAGCAATGCATATTGCAGCTTATAAAATGGTAGTAGAAGTAACCCTCCCAAGTATTGAAAAATTGAGAGATACTTTATATGCAAAATCAATTGAATTCAAAAAAGTAATAAAAATTGGTCGTACGCATTTAATGGATGCAACACCACTTACTTTAGGTCAAGAGATTTCAGGTTATGCCGCACAACTAACATTTGGAATAAAGGCATTAAAAAACACTTTAAACCATCTATCTCAAATAGCATTAGGAGGAACAGCTGTAGGCACTGGTTTAAATACACCTGCTGGATACGACCAAAAAGTAGCACAATATGTAGCGCAATTCACAGGACATCCATTTATAACCGCCGAAAATAAATTTGAAGCCTTGGCTGCACATGATGCAATTGTAGAGTCACATGGCGCATTAAAACAACTAGCCGTATCACTCAACAAGATTGCAAATGATATCCGAATGCTTGCGTCAGGACCACGCTCTGGAATTGGAGAAATTCTAATCCCCGAAAATGAACCAGGTTCGTCAATCATGCCTGGAAAAGTAAATCCAACACAATGTGAAGCGCTAACAATGGTTTGCGCCCAAGTCATAGGCAATGATGTAGCCATAACTGTTGGTGGTATGCAAGGACATTACGAACTAAATGTTTTCAAACCGTTAATGGCTGCAAATTTTCTGCAATCAGCAGAATTATTAGGGAATGCTTGTAGCTCATTTGACCTAAATTGTGCTCAAGGGATTACTCCAAATTACAAAAGAATAGCTGAATTGGTGGCCAATTCATTAATGCTAGTTACTGCTTTGAATACCAAAATTGGATACTATAAATCTGCCGAAATAGCTCAAACTGCCCATAAAAATGGAACAACTTTAAAAGAA
>CANEXR010000074.1 GCA_947443815.1 Flavobacteriaceae bacterium
TATCTAAACCTTATACTATAAAAGCGGGAAGTATATGGCATATAAAAACAGACATTTCGGGTCAGTTAAATTCGAATTCAAATTTACAACAAGCAATTGCATTATTACATCCAACGCCTGCTGTTTGTGGTTTCCCAAAAGAAGCTTCAAAAGGGTTTATTATGGCCAATGAAAAGTATGAAAGAAATTTTTATACTGGCTTTTTAGGTGAATTGAATCACAGTCAAAACACGGATTCAATGCATTCTGATTTGTTTGTAAATTTACGTTGTATGCAAATAGAATGGAGTGCTACAAAAGCAAAAGCGAACCTTTATGTGGGTTGTGGCATTACTAAAGACAGTATTCCCGAAAAAGAATGGGAAGAAAGTGTTCATAAAGCAATGACGATGAAACGAGTTTTGAATTTTTAGCAAATAGAATGCGATATAAAATAAAGAATTTTGAAATTAGACTTTTCTTTTAATAATAAAAATATAACAGATGAAATTAGATATAGTAGCTTTTGGAGCTCATCCAGATGATGTAGAATTGGGTTGCGCAGGAACAATTTTAAAGGAAATTTCCTTAGGAAAAAAAGTGGGAATTGTTGATTTAACAAGAGGGGAGTTAGGAACACGAGGTTCCTCTGAAATTAGAGATCAAGAAGCGAATGCTGCGGCCCAAATTTTAGGGGTTTCAGTTCGTGAAAATTTAAGTTTCCGAGATGGATTTTTTAAAAATGATGAAGAACATCAATTGCAGATTATAAAAATGATTCGTAAGTACCGACCAGAAATTGTGTTGTGTAACGCTGTTGATGATCGCCATATTGATCACGGAAAAGGGAGTAAATTGGTTTCAGATGCTTGTTTTTTATCCGGACTAATGAAAATTGAGACCAGTATAAACGAAGAAAAACAAGCTGCATGGAGGCCCAAAGTAGTATATCATTATATACAATGGAAAAATATTGAACCTGATTTTGTAGTAGACATTACGGGATATACTGATAAAAAAACAGCGTCGATTTTAGCCTATGGTTCACAATTTTATAATCCTAATTCAAAGGAACCGGAATCGCCAATATCGAGCAAAAACTTCTTAGAAAGCTTAAATTATCGATCAAGGGATTTGGGTAGGTTAACGGGTGTAGAACATGCAGAAGGTTTTACAGTCGAAAGATATTTGGCAGTCAATAGTTTAGGAGATTTGATATAAATTTGCAGTAAATTTTTTTTAAAATTCTTTGTAGAAGTAAACAATTGTTCTATATTTGCAACCGCTAAGCAAATGGTGGTTGTAGCTCAGCTGGTTAGAGCATCGGTTTGTGGTACCGAGGGTCGCCGGTTCGAACCCGGTCATCCACCCAAAAGGCAAAAGCCTCGAAGAAATTCGAGGCTTTTTTTGTGGAATAAAGTTTTTATTTTAAAAGGCAAAAGCGCTATGGAGTTTCCAAAGCGCTTTTGTATTTAGCGGATAAATAAAATCAGAAAACTATTTTTTGTCAACCACTGGTCTGTTTTCACGATTGGCCAATTCCCAAGCCACAACAAAGGCAAATTGAGCTCTTTTTGCTAAAGCATCATATTCGATTTTGTCCGCACTATCCGTTGGTTTATGATAATCAGCATGAGTTCCATTGAAAAGAAAAACAGATGGAATTCCTTTTTTTGCAAAATTATAATGATCAGAACGCTCATAAAAATGGTTTGGGTCTTTCAAATCGTTGAATTTATAATCTAAAGTCAAATGGGTATATTTGGTGTTTGCTATAGTGCAAATGTTATCTAAATCAGTTGATAATCGATTGGCACCAATCACATATACATAGTTATTGCTACCGGCATGGGCATCATCTCGACGTCCAATCATATCAATATTAATATCAGTAATTGTGTTTTCTATTGGAAATAAAGGGTTTTCGGAATAAAATCGGGAACCGTGTAGTCCATGTTCTTCTCCAGTTACATGTAGAAATAATATTGATCTTTTAGGACCGTGCCCTTCTTTTTTGGCAATTTCAAAAGCTTGTGCAATTTCTAATAAAGCTACAGTCCCTGATCCATCATCATCAGCACCGTTATAGATTTCATCATTGTTCATCCCCACGTGATCGTAATGGGCTGAAATTACAAGGACTTCATTTGGTTTTTCAGAGCCTTCAATATACGCCCAGATGTTTTCAGAATCGGGTAAATTATCATTGCGTTTTGCATTGAGGAAAGCTGCAGGAATGGGTTGATAATAATTGGTAGCTCCTTTTGGAAACGGAATATTATTTTTTTGGTATTGACTGATAAGGTACTTGCCTGCTTTTTTCTGCCCCACAGAACCTGTTTCTCGACCTTCCATTGAATCTGCAGCAACAATATACAAATGCGTTTTTAAATCGGCAGCAGTGATTGTTTTGCTATATTTTGTTGGGTCTATATTTTTAATCGATGCTTTTTGAGTGGTACAACTAATACTGAAAATTAGCAGTAAACTTAAGAATGATATTTTTTTCATTATTAGAGAGTTATGTTTTTCGCTTTTTAATTTATTTTTTCAAAACCTCATTAAGAAAAAGCTTCATGTGTTCGAAAGAACGTTTTGCTGCTTTTTCATTATAAGCTGCACCTTTGGAATTATCATTACCAGCTTCAGGGTCTGTAAAAGAATGAACTGAATTTGCATAGTAAACCATTTCCCAATCAGCTTTTGCATCCCGCATTTCTTGTTGGAAAGCAGCTACTTCTTCTTTAGAAACATATGGGTCGTCTGCACCATGGCAAACTAATACTTTTGGATGTATTGGGTCAGTTTTTCTAGTTGCATCTTTAGCGAGACCTCCATGAAAAGAAACGATTCCTTTAATATTCATATTGGCTCTTGCTGCTTCAAGTGCTCCTGTACCGCCAAAACAAAAACCAATCACAACAATATTATCTGGATTTGCACCGGATTGAATTAATTGCTCCAAAGCTAAAGCAATACGTTTTTGATAAGCAGCTATGTTTTGTTTGTAAAAACCAGCATTTTTTCCAGCTTCGGCATTGTCTTTAGGATAATTGCCTTCGCCATATATATCAGCAACAAATGCATAATAACCTAGATTGGCTAAGTCTTTAGCTGTTTCTTTTGCATGTATATCAATTCCTTTCCAAGCTGGAAGAATAAGAATTCCAGGTTTTTGTAAACTCTTTTTATTTGGATGGATTGCAAAACCATTTAAAATCTGATTTCCATCTTTGTATTGAATAGGTTTCAATTGTGCAAATAGTACTGTAGTTTGCACCAGAAGGCCTATGAGTATAAAATATATTCTTTTCATAGTTTTGTTGTTTTTAACAAATATCTTAATTATTTTGTTATAAAAATATTTTAATAGGATTTACTTCTGTTCTGTAATTATTTGAATTCCCTTTTTTAAAGTGATACATTCCGTTTGAATGCGCATCCTAGTTCAATTATAGAATCCGTTTTGGCAATTCCAGGAATGCTGTCAATTTTTTCATAAAGGATTTTTCGCATGTGCTCATGGTTTTTTGCAATCATTTTTATATAAAGAGTGAAAGAGCCTGTAATATAATAGCATTCTGTTATTTCAGGAATGTTTTTTAAAGCTTCGATTACTCTATCAGATTCATGGTCTTTTTTTAGGGTGATACCTGTAAAAGCACCCCAATCATATCCAATTTTTTTTTCGTTGATGACAGGTTTAATTCCTGTTATAATGCCTTGTTCAGTTAATCTATTGATACGTTGGTGTACCATCGTATTTGATATTTTTAAATTAGATGCAATAGCGGAGTAAGCCATTCTTCCATCTTTTTCTAATTCTTTTATAATGTTAATGTCAAATTCGTCTAATGTTTCCATTATTTGGTTGTTTTTAAGTTAAAATCACTTTTTTTAGTTCGTATAAAAGTAATTTTTTTTTATTTGATATCAAAATAGTACCTATTAATGATGAAGGAAGTATTTTAAAATGACTTATTTTTAATCTTAATAAAGAAATAATTTTTAAATATAGCTTTTTTAAAAGTCAAAATTGTATTTTTTATTGTTAAATAAAAAAATTATTATTATTTTTGCTTTCTATTTTATTAAAAAATAAAGATTATGATACATACAGATCAAGTCCTTTCTTCAAAATCGGAAGCATTAATTGCTAAAGAGAATCAATATGGTGCCCATAATTACCATCCGTTACCCGTAGTTTTAGAGCGTGGTGAAGGGGTTTATGTTTGGGATGTAGATGGTAAAAAATATTATGATTTTTTATCCGCCTATTCTGCAGTCAATCAAGGACATTGTCATCCAAAAATTGTTGGAGCTATGGTAAAGCAAGCGCAAACATTAACATTGACTTCTCGTGCTTTTTTTAACGATCAGTTAGGACCTTACGAAGAGTATGTTACAAAATACTTTGGTTTTGATAAAGTATTACCTATGAATACGGGTGCAGAAGCTGTAGAAACCGCTTTGAAACTATGCAGAAAATGGGCGTATGAGGTAAAAGGAATTCCAGAAAATGAAGCACAAATTATTGTTTGCGAAAATAATTTTCACGGTAGAACAACTACTATTATTTCGTTTTCTAATGACGAAACGGCACGTAAAAATTTCGGACCATTTACTAACGGATTTATTAAAATTCCTTATGATGATATCGAAGCATTAGCCGCAGTTTTAAAATCAACTACTACTATAGCTGGCTTTTTAGTAGAGCCTATTCAGGGTGAAGCGGGAGTATATGTACCAGCTGATGGTTATTTAGCAAAAGCAAAAGCGCTTTGTGAAGCACATAATGTTTTATTCATTGCCGATGAAGTTCAAACAGGAATAGCACGTACAGGAAGATTATTAGCCACTTGTGGTACTTGTACTTGTGAAAATGGTTGTGAAAACAAACCTGAAGTAAAAGCGGATATTCTCATATTAGGAAAAGCACTTTCAGGAGGTGTTTTCCCAGTTTCGGCAGTTTTGGCTAATGATACTATTATGAATGTTATACAACCAGGACAACACGGTTCAACCTTTGGTGGAAACCCTATTGCAGCTGCGGTTGCGATTGCTGCTCTTGAAGTAGTTAGAGAAGAGAATTTATCTCAAAATGCCTCTCGACTGGGAGTTATTTTGCGCGCTGGATTGAATGAAATTGCATCTAGAAATTCTTTAATAACATTAGTTCGCGGAAAAGGATTGCTTAATGCAATTGTTATTAATTGTGCGGAAGATTCCGATTTGGCTTGGGATATTTGTATGAAATTTAGGGATTATGGTTTGTTAGCAAAACCTACTCATGGCAATAAAATTCGTTTGGCTCCACCATTGGTTATAACGGAAGCTCAAATCCATGAATGTTTGGTTATTATTGAGAAAGCATTGAATGATTTCAAATAATAAGCTATGGAAAGAGTAGTAAAATTAATTAAAAACAGATCTGATATTGGTGCAGGAACCCGAGGCTCCGACTTGGGTGTTGATGCTATTGAGATTGCTGCAATTAACCGTAATAGTGATTATTTTAATCAATTTCAATTTGAAGATGTAAAGACGCATAATGAATCCATTTACGATAAAGACCGTAATTCATTTGCCAAAAGGATTGAACATGTTTTAGAACAATGTACAAGAGTTTGTTATGCTGTAAAGAAAAATTTGCAAGCCAATTATTTTCCGATTGTATTTTCAGGCGATCATTCATCTGCATTAGGAACAATAAGCGGAATCAAAGCCGCTTATCCTGAGCAAATATTAGGTGTTATTTGGATTGATGCTCATGCAGATTTACATTCTCCATATACATCGCCATCAGGTAATATTCACGGAATGCCTTTGTCTGCCGTACTTGCCAATGATAATTTAGAATGCCAGATAAATCAAGTGGCTTCAGAGACCCAAGAGCATTGGGAAGGAATGAAGAATATTGGGTTTGCTGGAGCAAAAACACTTGCTGAAAATTTAATTTATTTTGGTGTTCGCGATACGGAAGAAGCGGAAGATAAGCAAATCGAGAAATTAGGTATTAAAAATTATCAGGTTGCTGAAATACGTTACAGAGGTCTGCAAAAATGTGTTGCAGAAGCGTTAACAAAATTGTCTCATTGTGATATATTGTATATTTCGTTTGATGTGGATTCTATGGATTGCGACCTTATTTCGTATGGAACAGGAACGCCAGTTTCAAAAGGGTTTGATCAATATGAAATAATTGCTATTATCAACCAAATTATTGAGTCCAAAAAAGTAATTGGAATCGAATTTGTAGAAATTAATCCACTTTTGGATACCAAAGGGAATAAAATGGCTGAAACGGCATTTCAGGTTTTAGAAGCTATAACAGCAACACTAGTATTGCCTATAGAATAACTTATTTTTTTAAAAATTATACAGGAAGGCCCAACATCTTATGATAAGATTTTGGGCTTTTTTTCTTGAATATTAGCAGTATTATATTCCTTTTGTATTTAATTTTTGTTAATTAATAATTCAATTGAAGATATTTACTTATATTTGCATTAAGTATTTATACTTAGTTTTGAAAAATATTACAATTAGTTTGGATTTAAACAATCTGAATATCAATTTATTCTGTTTTATCATGATACATACCAATACACCAAAATTAACAATCGTAGGAGCAGGGCCAGGAGATGTAGAATTGATTACTTTGAAAGCAATTAAAGTACTCGAAAATGCCGATGTTGTTTTGTATGATGCGCTTGTAAATGAAGAATTATTACAATATGCCAAGAATGCTCAAATTATTTTTGTTGGAAAACGCTTTGGCTGTCACGCTTATACTCAGGACCAGATTAATGATTTGATTGTTGCTATGGCCAAACGATTCGGACATGTAGTTCGCTTGAAAGGGGGAGATCCATTTGTTTTTGGTAGGGGAAGTGAAGAAATAGAATTTGCACAAAAATTTGATTTGGAAACCGCTATTGTTCCAGGTATTTCATCGGCTTTGGGTGTGCCCGCTTCTAATGGAATCAGTTTAACACAACGCGGTGTTGCTGAAAGTTTTTGGGTTATTACAGGAACAACTTCTGAACATAAATTATCAAAGGATGTCAATTTAGCTTCTCAATCCTCGGCAACAGTCGTGATTTTGATGGGAATGAATAAATTAGCCGAGATTATCTCCATATATCAAACCAACAGAACCGATGACCTTCCTGTTGCTATAATACAAAATGGTACAAAATACAACCAGAAAAAAGTAGTTGGGACCATAAGTTCGATAGAAGCAATGGTGAAAGAACAACAAATTGCGTCACCAGCTATAATAATTATTGGGGAAGTTGTAAAAAACACTTCTCAATTAACGTCCTATTTTAGTGAAGTTTATTTAGAGGATGAGTTTGTTTTTCAAAACTTAAATGTTTTGGAATAATGGCATTTCCTTTTGGCGAAAGCCAAACTATACTCATAAAAAAAGCCGGAATAGTGACAGTATAAATAATGTCAGTATTCCGGCTTTTCAGGGGTATAATTCCAGAATAATTTTGGACACTCTTCTGAAAAAACACTTTTATATATTATTGCAATTCTACTATTACATTGAATTGATTTGAACTCAAAATAGATTCAATAGATCCAAAAGTGGCAATACTCTTTTGATATTCCCTTTCTTTTTTTAAAGCAATTTGTTTTAAACCATTTTGAAATCGACTTACTTCTTTCAAGTTGGTTAATATTAATCCAGGAACTGCTGCATTTTTCCCCTCTTTATCTTTGGATACCATGGTGAAATAGGAAGAGTTACAATGATTGACAGCGCCCGTTTGTATGTTCTCTGATTCTACACGAATACCTATAATCATAGAACTTTTCCCTACATAATTGACACTGGCTTTCATAGTTACCAATTCTCCAACTTCTATAGGTTTCAAAAAATTTACGGTATCTACAGATGCCGTTACACAATAGTTACCAGAGAATTTAGAGGCACAAGCAAAAGCAATTTGATCTAATAATGATAAAATATAACCACCATGTATTTTGCCACTAAAATTGGTGTGTGAAGGCAGCATTAATTCCGAAATGGTGACGTAAGAGGAACTTACTGTTTTATAACCAGTATTCATATAATAGTTTTGTTTATCAAGTTAAATCATTTCAAAATTTATAAACTACCTAATTTCTCTCCTGATAAAGCAATGAAATTTATTTTAGGAGATTCACATAATGAGCAGCAATATGTTTCGGGTAAATCTTTAAATAAAACTCCCTTTTCAATGCCCTGAATCACATCTCCGTATTCTGAATTATACAAAGTCAAACATTCAGTACATTGATGTACATCTTGTATTTTTTTTTCTTTTTTAGAGGTAGTTGTTGCACTAATTTCAACGATTGAATTCCCTAGTCCTTCAAAATATTTTCGACTTAATTCAATCAAGATATTGGGTAATTCTAACTTATCTACATCTTGAGTATGAACAATATATTCTTTTGTATTTGGATCAAAATTTTTAGCAAATAGAACATTATATGTGTCCCGAATTTTAATCGATTCCAAATCTTTAGGGGACTCATTTTTTTCGACAACTATTGAGGTAAAATAATGTCCTTCTCGATTGTATTCGGATAAACCAAAAGTAAGTCCATAAGTACTGATATCGAACTGGTCTAGGGTTCGAACTAAAAAAGTCTTGAGATTTAATGCCCATTCCATTGCAACAGGCAAATGCCAGTTTAATTCCAGTAAAGAGTGGCGGACATTAATTCCTTTTTTACCTAGAAATTTTTCCCAATCTAATTTTCGGTCTTTTGGAATTCCTTTCACAATAAATGATTTCCATGGAGTGATACAAATTTTACCAATTTTGCAATCAAAACATAAATCACACATTTCTTTTAGAAAATCTAAATCATAAAGATTATTTCTCCAGTATAATCCTAACCAATATTGATCAATTCCTAGTTTATTCATTCCTTCATAATAGGGAAAAGGATAGAACGGAATATTTAAAGGTTTGTCAATGGTGCGGTTGTTGGTATCTAAAGCGTCGCTTACCAATTGAAAAATCATTTCGGCTGAATCAGGTTCTTCTTCTAGAATTTTTTCGATAGCATAATATACATCGGCGATATTCCAACTGTAAATTAATACCGGATAAATTTCCATTTTATCCCATTTTGGCAAACGGATATATACAAACCAATAATCTTCATGATGCGAAGCTATAAAGTTTACATGACCAGTAAACAAGGGAACGAGTTGCTGTTTAGGGTCGGTAATATTTACTTTTAGCTTTGGCTGAATTTTGAATTGCTCTAAAATATAAAGAAATTTATTTCCAGTAAGCCAGGGTGTATTTCTGAAAATATCAGTAGATACATAAGAAGAAACAATGTTATTTCCACTTTTTTCATTAGGATATACAAAATGATGTTTTCCTATTTTGTCTTTGTCAACAGCGGTAAATCCTTTTGGAAAAATAATATCTTGCCTGGAACCAAAAGAAATGGTTTCTAAACCTTGTGCAATTCCCATATTGGCAATTTCTCGTAATTCACCAGGTGAAATCACGCCTCCTTTTACTATTAATCGTGTTAATTCCATATTTTTAGTATTTAGTTTTCGGTTTCAGCTTTAATTTTGGTTGCAAATTTATTACTGAATACAGCTAACTATTATTTACATTTTGCTAAAATTTCTTTCACTTCCGTTTTGCAACTTCCACAACCTAATCCAGCCCCGGTAGTTTTGCATAATTCGGTAAAATTTGTGACACCGCTTTTGATGGCCTCTTCGATATTTCCGCTTCCTACTTGGCTACAAGAACAAACAAGTTTTCCTAAAACAGGTTTTGCATTTGAACTTCCTCTGAGTAAGGTGTTTCTCTTGTCTGATAATTCAATTTTGCTTTCAATCATGGTTTTGAATTCAGCAAATTCATTTTTATCACCCATCAAAATAGCGCCGATAAGCAAGTCATTTTTGACTACACATTTTTTATAATAGCGTTTTCCTAAGTCGGAAAATACAATTTCTTCATACGAATCATCATTTTCAGGAATTTCAATTTCTCCAATACTACATAAGTTGATGTCTTCCAGTTTTAAAATATTCATCAAGACAGAACCTTTGTAAAAACTGCTGATATCTCCCGCTATAAAATTAGCTAAAACATCAGCTTGCTCTTCAGCAGCAGAAGTGATTCCAAATAATTGGTTATTGAATTCCGCAATTTCTCCAATAGCAAATATGTTTGGATTTGAGGTTTGTAAGTACTGATTCACTTTTACACCACGACCACAAGAAAGACCCGATTCTTTGGCTAACTCAATATTGGGAATCGTTCCAATAGTGTAAACAATGGCATTGGCAGTTATGATTCGACCACTTTTTAAAGCAATTTCAATTTCGCTTGGGTTTTCAGTATCAAAAACAGTACTAACCTCATTATCAAAATAAATTTGGATGTCACGAAGTTGTACTTCCTCGGCCAATAATTTACTTGAAATTCGATCCAATTGACGCTCCATTAATCGTGAAGCTCTTTGAATAATGGTTATTTTTACTTTTTTATGTTTCAAGGCTGCAGCCAATTCTAATCCTAATAATCCACCACCAACAATAACAACATGCTGTTCTTCCGGAGTTAGATTAGTTGCGTCCAAATAATTTTTAAGTCGGTCTGCATCGCTTTTCTTTCGGATAGTAAAGCGTCCTGGCAAATGCAATTGTGCGTCTTCTGGAACAAATGGTCTACTTCCTGTTGCTAATATCAGTGAATTAAAAGTATGAGTTTCGCCTTCACTATCCAGAATTGTATTTTCCTTAGTATTAACAGTATCAATAGCAACATTCGATTTTAGGGTGACATTTAGTTTGCCTAAAGCTTCATCTTTTATTTTTAAAAGTTGCTCCCATGAAAGCTCTGCTGTTACATATTCGGGTAATAAAACGCGATTGTAGAAAGGGTTTTCTTCGTTCGAAAAAACAATAATTTCATCTGTAGTATTGATTTCTCGATAGTTTTGTATGAATCGAAAAGCCGCAGCTCCAGCACCGACAACCGCTATTTTCTCAAAAGGTTTTACATATTTAGCTACAGAAACGGTAGTGTATTTAAAATCAGGTTCTTTTGAAACAGGATCAATTAGGGTATTGGTTAA
>CANEXR010000075.1 GCA_947443815.1 Flavobacteriaceae bacterium
CTTCATTAGAGCACTTAGGGCAAACGTTGCACAATACTAAAGCAATGGTTTTGGCAGAAACTTTAGATGTTGCTACCGAAAAATTCTTAGCTAATGATAAATCTCCTTCTCGTAAGGTAGGTGGAATTGACAACCGTGGTTCTCATTTTTATTTGGCAATGTATTGGGCGGAAGCATTAGCAGCTCAAGACAAAGATGCAAATTTGAAAGCTAAATTTACTTCTATCGCAAAAGCATTTAATGAAAATGAAGTAACCATTAATGCTGAGTTAATTGGTTCTCAAGGAAAACCGCAAGCTATAGGTGGCTATTACCAACCAAATCCAGAGTTAACTAGCAAAGCAATGCGTCCTAGTGCAACATTCAATAGTATTTTAGCTAAAATTGCATAATTCAAAATAGCCTTAATTATTATATTCATAAGACAATCAGAAATGGTTGTCTTTTTTTATTTACTACTTTAGCATTCTTAAAAAATGTAATTTAAAAAATGGACATGCAAACTTAGCCTTCTTGAAAGTTGAGATATAAATTTAATTTTGGCTCATGAAACAAATTTAAAAATCGACAATAAAGTATGAAAAATTAAATTTAAAAAACTAATGAAATCATCCTTATTAATTTCAATATTGTCCTTACTAATTTATTTTTGAATATAACCAAACTCAACAATTAAATCTCTCTCCATTGGAAGTAGTGAATAAAGAATGGATTTTTGTAATCAGTATAACTTTGAAGAATTTATAAAACTCTATTTTCCCGATATTGAAATTTATACCTATTCGAATATGTTATTAGGATTAGAAATAAATAATATAACGTTCATTTTTTAAACATAAATTTATAGCTAAATCTATCAAAGTTGCAATTATCAGTCAAATATACAATGGTAATTATATCATTAATCACGAAATAGTTTCTAAAAATAGAATTCAGACAAAATAAATTTCTATCTATGAAGTTAAAGATGGTTCAATGAAAAGTGTAAAGTTCTTAAGTAATTATTAGTAAATATTCACCTAAAATAAACATGTTCTTAAAGTGCCTTGTTTTAGTTTTACAGACCGAAAACCATATGAAAAAATAAATTGTAAATTGCTTCGCCTACTTGAGTAAAGTTTGAATCGCAAATTTAAGTAAAGTAATAAATGAAAAAAAATACGGTTTTTAGTAAGTATTTTAGAACCTAATATATTAAAGCACCTATTTTAAACTATTTATATGACCAAAAAAATCTGAATATTTGAATAAAAACCATCCAATATGAGCGTTTTAAAACAATTTCTGAGCAAAAGTAATTTTGCTCCCGCAACAATAGAATTACTTCATACTGCTTGGAGCAAAAAAAGAACACTCAAAGCCCGTGAAATTTTAATGAATTTTAACCAAATTGACACTCATCTTTATTTTATCGAAAGTGGTTGCGTTCGCCTTTATGTTATATCACCCGAAGGTGAAGAAGTTTGTTTGGGGTTTTCCTATGGTGGTACATTTATTACTTGTTTCCAGACTTTTATACACGAAACACCCTCTCAACAATGTATCGAAGCAGTATTAGATTGCGAGCTATTAGCTATCCCAAAAACTAATTTTTTTAAATTAGTGAATGATAACAAAGCTATCGCTGAATGGTACAGAAATTCACTCGAAAACATCTTGACTGGCCATATTCAACGTCAAATTGAGTTACTCACCCTAAATCCACAGAAACGCTATGAAGCTTTTTTGAAACGAAGTGGACATTTAGTAAACAGTATTCCTCTGAAACACATCGCTTCCTATTTGATGATGAAACCCGAAACCCTTAGCCGAATTAGAGCTAAAATTTCTTGATTTGAATCAAGAAACTAACCAATAGTTAAACTCACATTTGTATTATAAAAACATACACATGAAATTAACTAAAGGTCAAAAAGCACCTAACTTTAAAGCTACCGATATTTGGGGCAACAAAATCGAATTGTCAAAAATTGATAATCAAAAGACACTACTCACTTTTTTTCGCTATGCTGAGTGTGCATTATGCAATCTTAGAGTGTCAGAAATTAAAATCCGTAAAGACGAATTAGCACAAAAAAACATTCAACTGATTGCCGTATTTGAATCACCAGTAGATAGTTTAATAAAAAATGTAGCCAATGTACATCAATTCGATTTTATGATTATTGCCGATCAAGAAAGGAGACTTTACAATTTATATAATGTAAGTCCATCTTGGTTTAAACTTATTCAAACCATGAGTTTGAAGGGAATAAGTAGTGTTATAAAAGCATCAAAACTAGGTTTTCGTCCTGGCGGAAAAATAGAGGGTAAAATGCACCAAATACCTGCCGATTTTTTGATTGACAAAAACGGATTCATAGAAATAGCCCATTATGGTAATAATGTAATAGATCATATTGCTTTGAGCGAAGTTTTAAAATAAAAATCATTTTCGATTAGAGTTGTTTTTTAAATTTACTAGAAAAAATTATTACTGCAGTAGATTTGGATAAATCTATTGCTACTTTGTTGCTGAGCTTTGCAGAAACAAATAAAAAAAATAAAAATTATTGTAACAGGTTTTTTAGGAAATAGTAGTAATCCACTAACAATTGTGTTAGTGGACATGTTAACTTAACCATTACAGAAATTTTAGAAAGACCTTTAATTAATAAGGAGTATTTTTTTATTTATAAATAAGCGAACATTCATTTATATTTAATACTTTTGTTTCATTAAAAATAAAAAAATGCGAATCAGAGATATAAATAAAGAAGAAATCGTCAAACAAAAAGCCATCGAAATGCTAGTAAAACTTGGTATTGAAGGCTTTGGAATGAATCGATTGGCGAAAGAAAGTGGGGTATCTGTAGCCACTCTTTATATCTATTACACCGACAAAGACGATTTAATAAAAAAAATCGGGATTGAAATAGGACAAAATTTCTTTAGCGAAATGGTTAAAGATTTTTCGTCAACGATGCCTTTTAAAGAAGGTTTACGCAAACAATGGGAAAACAGAGCGCGATTTGCATTAAAATATCCTTTGCATGTTGCTTGTTGGGAACTCCTGAGTCATTCTAGTTATAGAGACTATATTTTGGAAGAAAGCTTATCCGATTTCAAAATCATAATGGGTAGCTTTTTTAAAAATGCTATTGCCAAAAAAGAATTACTTCCCGTATCTGTAGAAGTATTTTGGAGTGTTGCCTATGGACCTCTTTATTCATTATTGCGTTTTGAAAACGAAGGTAAAAATTTTGGAGGAGGCCCTTTTAAACTCACACCAAAAACAACTGATGAAGCATTTGAATTAGTACTAAAAGCACTGACACCATAAAATTAATAGCACTATGGAAAACCATTTAGACAATATATTGGTCTTTGCCACCAATATAAAAACTGAAAAAGACAAACAAAAAGTAAGCAATATATTGGATGAACATTCTGAAATACTCCAATGGAATATTGACCAAGAAGATATTGATTGTGTTTTACGTATCGTTAGCAAGACTTTATCTGAAGAACAAATAATACAACTTATTGATCACGAAAATTTTCAGTGTATAACATTAGAATAAAAAATTAATTTTAATCCTATATCACATATACGATTATCGAAGTTATGATATTAGAAAATAGCAAAAAAACAACCAAATAATGACAACAGAATTCCCTGTAACAAACTCAACACTTTCAGCAAATAAACTTGGAGAATTTATTCAACAAAAGTATAATTTAAGTAAAAATACTGAATGTAAACTTTTCAGAGCAGGAATGAACCATGTTTATATGGTTACCGATGTTAATATAAAATTTGTTTTTCGTGTCTATACTTTTGATTGGAGAACAAAAATAGAAATAGCCGAAGAATTAAGATTATTAATTCACTTAAATAAAAATGAAACTCCAATTTCATTCCCAATAGCGGATCATTCAAATGAATATATTCAAGAATTAAACGCTCCTGAAGGAAAAAGATTTGGCGCCTTGTTTTCGTTCGCAGCAGGCATAAAATCAGCAAAATTCACACCAGAAACAAGTTTTTTTATTGGACAAGCATTGGCAAAAGTTCACAAATCAACAGAAAAATTTGCCTTAAACAGAATAACATACAACAACAAGGTTTTGCTTATAGATTCCATTAAACAAACACGAGAATTCTTTAAAAAAGAAACTGAGGAGATCAGATATTTAGAGAAAACGGCAACTTTTCTACAAAATGAATTTAACAAAATCAAAGAAGAGCAAATCAGACATGGAGCTGTTCATCTTGATGTATGGTTTGATAATATGCATTTTACTGAAGAAAATAAAGTAACTCTTTTTGATTTTGATTTCTGTGGTAATGGATGGTTGTGCCTAGATATTTCATACTTTTTATTTCAGCTATTCACTACAAACCCAAACGAGAATGATTATCAAATAAAAGCAAAAAAATTTCTAAATGGATACGAAACTGTGACCAAAATTAGTAAAGAAGAAAAACGCATTTTGCCTTTTGTTTGTCTAGCAATTATGACCTATTATATAAGTGTGCAGTGTGACAGATATGAGAATTGGACAAACATTTTTTTAAATGAAGATCATTTAAAAAGATTTGTAAGCAATTTAAAACGATGGATTGTCTATCATGAAATCGATATTAAATAATACCTGTTAATTGATAAAACCAGTACAGCTATCAACCTACTTACAAACATAAAATCAACAACTTATATATTTTAGAAGTTAATCCTTTTTACAACAGTAATTTCTATTCTCTTTTAAAAGAATACAAGCATAAAAAAATGGATCGTATAGAACTAAGTCTAATAAACTAATTAAAATGAAAGAACAAAAACCGCTAGTGACACCGTTTACTACCTATCAAAAATTTGCAGTATTTATACTCGCTATTACACAATTTACTGTAATACTCGATTTTATGGTTATGTCGCCTTTGGGTGATATATTAATGAAATCTCTTGATTTAGAACCTTCTCATTTTGGATTAGTCGTTTCTGCTTATGCTTTTAGTGCTGGTATTTCTGGTCTGCTTACGGCTGGTTTTGCTGATAAATTTGACCGAAAAAAATTATTACTTTTCTTTTATGTTGGTTTTATCATAGGAACTATTTTATGCGGAATCGTAAGCTCTTATCCTTTACTTGTAGCAGCCAGAATCATAACAGGATTGTTTGGCGGAGTTATTGGTTCTATATCTATGGCCATCGTTGCTGATTTATTTACTATTGAACAACGCGGACGAGTAATGGGTTTTATACAAATGGGTTTTGGTGCCAGCCAAATTTTAGGCATCCCTATTGGTTTGTATCTTGCTAATGCTTGGGGTTGGCATGCTCCGTTTTTGTGGGTAGCAGTAATGGCAGCGATTATTGCCCTTTTTATAGCGATTAAATTAAAACCTATTACAAAACATTTAGAAATTCAAAAAGAAAAATCAGCCTTTAAACACTTAATGCATACTATAGCTAAAAAAGAATACCGAATTGGGTTTTCGGCTACTGCCTTACTATCTATAGGAGGATTTATGATGATGCCATTTGGTAGTGCTTTTGCTATCAATAATTTGCAAATTACGCAACATCAATTGCCTATATTATTTATGATTGCTGGTTTATCAACTCTGATAGTTATGCCTTTGATTGGAAAATTAAGCGACAAAATGGACAAATACAAAATTTTTGTATATGCTTCTTTATGGTCTATTGTAATGATTGGAATCTATACCAATCTTGGGGTTACTCCTTTTGGGATAGTGGCTGTTCTAAATGTAGTCATGATGATGGGAATTATGGCACGTATGGTGCCTTCGACAGCATTAGTCACTTCCATACCCGAAATGCAAGACAGAGGTGCCTTTATGAGTATTAATTCTTCTTTACAACAAATAGCTGGGGGTATTGCGGCCGCTTTTGCAGGAACAATAGTCGTTCAAAAAGATAAAATGAGTCCTCTAGAACATTACAATACTTTAGGAATAATCATTATTGTTATCTCTATTATTTCACTATTACTTATGTACCGAGTTAACAAAATGGTAAAAAATACTAGTTCCAAAAAAACACTAAACAAATCAGTAATTGCCGAAATATAAAATTTTTAAAAAAAATATGTTGAATTTGAAACCCAAAGTCTTTTTTTTTAAATCACGATAAAAAAACTTCAAATCAAATTCAAAACAGTATTTTTTATAACTTATATTTAACAATTGTATTACGCCATTATTTGCATACAATTGCTAGGTTTATAATTAAAAAAAAAGAAAATGATTCTAAAAAAAATTAGCCTTTTTCTCCTTCTTATTACAACAACTTTCACCTCATTTGCTCAGGAAAAATTCACCTTAAGCGGCAGCATCACTGACTCGAATAGCAATGAAACACTTATTGGAGTTAACGTACTTATTCCTGAACTAAAAACGGGTGTGACAACCAATGAATACGGTTTTTATTCCATAACATTACCAAAAGGAAATTACACTGTTCAAATTTCTTATTTAGGCTATCAACCTACTGAAGAACGTATTAATCTCATTCAAAATACAAAAAACAACTTCAAGCTTTCCGAAAATGAAACTGTTCTGAAAGAAGTTATCATAACCGATAACAAATCCAAAACCGATATTCGAAAACCAGAGATGAGTGTTAATAAACTCTCCATTTCTACCATCAAAAAAATGCCCGTTGTACTTGGCGAAGTTGATGTGTTGAAATCCATTTTATTACTTCCAGGTGTTACCAATGCTGGCGAAGGTGCTTCTGGTTTTAATGTTCGTGGTGGTGGTGCTGACCAAAACTTAATTTTATTAGACGAAGCAACCATTTTCAATTCCTCACATGTTTTTGGTTTTTTCTCTGTTTTCAATCCAGATGCCATCAAAGATTTAAAATTATATAAAGGAGGAATTCCGGCTCGTTTTGGAGGAAGAGCATCTTCTGTTTTAGACATTTATCAAAAAGATGGCAGTAGCAAAGCCTTTCATGTCAATGGCGGTATTGGACTAATTTCGAGCAGAATTTTGGCCGAAGGACCATTAGTTAAAAACAAAGGCTCTTTTCTTATTGGAGGTCGAAGTTCTTACGCGCATCTTTTTTTAAAACTATCCAAAGATCAAAAAGATAATTCCGCTTATTTTTATGATTTAAACACCAAATTAAGTTACAAATTAAATGAAAACAACAGTTTGTATTTATCGGGTTATTTTGGTCGTGATGTGTTTAGTCTAAACAAAAGTTTTACCAATATTTATGGAAATTCTACTTTAAACCTGCGCTGGAATCACCTATTCTCAGATAAATTATTCTCCAATCTTTCTTTAATCTATAGCGATTATTATTACGGATTAGATCTTGATTTTGTAGGCTTCAAATGGGATTCTGGCATCAAGAATTACAACATCAAATATGATTTTAAAAACTATATCTCAGACACTTTCAAACTGAATTATGGCGTAAATGCTATTTATTATAATTTCAATCCAGGAACTATTGTTCCTTCAAACCCAGAATCGGGTATCAATCCTGATCAATTAGATAAAAAATATGCTTTTGAACCCGCAGTTTATCTTAACATCGATCAAGAAATTTCAAAAAAAATTACCCTTTCTTATGGTTTGCGCTATAGTCTTTTTTATCGTCTAGGCGAATCTACTGTCAATATTTATCAAGACAACAACCCTGTGACGTATAATTCTGATTTGAAAATTTATGAAAAAGCAACGCCTATTGCAACTCAATTCTACGGGAAAAATAAAGTCATTCAAAGTTTCAACAACTTAGAACCTCGTTTTTCTTTTGCCTACCAACTCCATGAAGACCAATCTCTAAAAGCCAGTTACAATAGAATGGTGCAATACCTGCAATTAATCTCAAACACCTCATCACCTACTCCATTAGATGTTTGGACACCAAGTGATACTTTTATAAAACCCCAAATTGCGGATCAAGTTGCTTTAGGATATTTCAAAAATTTCAAAGATGGTGACTATTCCCTAGAAGTTGAAACCTATTATAAAAAAGTAAAAAACCGTTTGGATTATATTGATGGCGCCGATTTGATTGCGAATAAAGCCATCGAACAAATAATCCTAAACGGCCAATTGCGTTCCTACGGTTTAGAAATCCTGTTCAAGAAAAATGAAGGCCGATTGAACGGTTGGATTTCCTATACATTATCAAAATCAGAACAACAAACTCCGGGTAGAACTGCAATAGAATCTGGAATTAATAACGGCCAATGGTACAATTCCGTTTATGACAAATTGCACAACATAGCCATAACCAGTTCCTATAATTTAAACGAAAAATGGACATTTGGCGCCAATTTTGCCTTACAATCAGGACAGCCAGTAACCTATCCAACAGGCCAATACGAATACCTAGGCATCACCATTCCTAGTTATGGATTGCGAAACGAAAACCGTTTGCCAGCCTACCATCACTTAGATATTGCCGCTACTTTGACTCCCGAAAGCAACAAAAACAAAAACTGGAAAGGCGAATGGGTTTTTAGCATTTACAATCTTTATAATCGAAAAAATGCAGCCTCCATTAATTTCAGACAAAATGCAGATACTGGCTATAATGAAGCCGTAAAAACATCCATTTTTGGCGTTGTTCCTGCCGTTAGTTATAATTTTAAATTTTAATCCTCATGAAAAAAATAACGCTTCTTTTAATCCTAATCGCTGTCGCTTTTTTTAGCAGTTGCGAGGAGGTAGTTCCTATAGATTTAACTACCGCAGCTCCAAAACTAGTTATCGAAGCCAGTATTAATTGGAAAAAAGGTACTTCTGGCCACGAACAACGAATAAAATTAACCACCACCACCGATTATTATAGCAATGTAATTCCAAAAGTATCCGGCGCCACCGTTTTCATAAAAAACAGTGCCAATACCACCTTCGACTTTATTGAGGTATCCACCTCAGGTGAATATGTTTGTACCGATTTCATTCCTGTCCTAAACGAAACCTACACCCTAACCATCATTAGCAATAAAAACACCTATACCGCAACCGAAACCCTAAAATCAGTCGCGCCAATAACCCGTATCGTCCAAAACAACGAAGGTGGATTCACAGGAAAAGACATTGAAATCAAAACTTTTTTCAACGACCCCGAAAACGAAACCAATTATTACCTCTACAAATACATCTACCCCAATCAAGTCAAATCCAATTTTTATGCCGATGATGACGAGTTCTTTAATGGTAACGAATTCTTCAGCTTATCCCAAAATGACAAACTAAAAGTCGGCGATTTAATAGAAATCAGCCATTACGGAATTTCAAAAAAATATTACAATTACATAAACGTTTTAGTAAGCATTGCTGGAAATAATGGCGGAGGTCCATTCCAATCCCCACCAGCAACCGTTCGCGGAAACATCATAAACACAACAGATACAGCCAACTATCCTTTAGGCTATTTTTCCCTAAGCGAAGTCGATGTACAAAATTATACTATCGAATAATCAGCAGCTAATCCGGCTATACATTACAAGTCCTCGTTCATGAAACTATTTTTCTAAATCCTAAAAAGAGCTTCCGTTGGTCGCTTTTTTAGGATAAGAAAAAATTAGTTTCCTGCAGTCCGGGCTTTCCATTACTATCCGGGCTAGGAATTAGTAATTAAAACTAACACAATTGCCTTTCAACACCAATCCTTAAATTGGAACATTCCCCAAAACCAGAAACCCATCAAAAACCCAATTTCTTCCCGCTTTTTCCATTAAAGATTTTTCATACCTTTACATCAAATCCAAAATTCAAAACCTTAATGTCCTCACACCATATCGTTCGAGACGACCAAGAACCTGCATTAATAATTGCAAACGGAGCAGCCTGTAATCCTGAATTATTAGGACAATTACTCGAATGGTCTCCACTAGTTATTGTTTTGGATTCCGCAATCGAAAGAGTCATGGAATTGGATATAAAAGTAGATGTGCTTCTCGGCGATTTCGACCGCGGTTTTAATCCTGAAATATACCAAACTACCCAATACCCTATTGAAATAATTCATACCCCAGACCAAAACAAAACCGATTTAGAAAAAGCATTTGATTATCTAATCGAAAGAAAAATTCCTGCCGTAAACGTCGTTTGGGCAACCGGAAAAAGAGCCGATCATACCATTACCAATCTCACCAACATTACTCGTTACCGCAATTTACTCCAAATAGTAATCCTAGACGACCATTCAAAAGTATTCCTATTGCCCAAAAAATTCGAAAAATGGTATCCAGCCAATACCCCCATTTCCTTAATCCCAATAGGACACGTTACTGGAATTCACACCGATAATTTATACTATCCCTTGAAAGACGACAGCCTTACTATAGGATATCGCACTGGAAGCAGCAACCATGTTATCCAAGATGGTATCATAACCATAATACATCAGGAAGGCGATTTATTAATGATGGAATGCTTGGATTAACAACTCCTTACAAAACTATTTGTAAAGCTTTTCATTTATTAGCAAACCCCTATTTTTCAATAAGAGATTGACTATCTTTGCGGCGAAATGAAAGAAACAAAACGCACATCCGTTACCGAAAAGACCAATTTGCATGCCCGAAATCTTGACCGATTTGGATATGACTTTGATCAGTTAATACCTCTTGCTACCGAATTAGAAAATTTTGTTGCCATAAACGAGCACGGTATAAAAACAATAGATTTCAGTAACCCAAAAGCAGTAAAATTGCTTAATAAAGCATTACTACAACACCATTTTGCTATAAAAAACTGGGATATTCCTGCCGATTATCTTTGTCCTCCCATTCCAGGTCGCGCCGATTACATTCATTATTTAGCCGATTTATTAGCTTCAAGTAATAACGGAATCATTCCCGAAGGCGATACCGTTCAGGGATTAGACACCGGTATTGGCGCCAATTGTATTTACCCAATAATCGGAAATGCTGCTTATGGCTGGAGTTTTGTAGGAACTGATATCGATGAAAAAGCACTTCAGAATTGCAAAAAAATAATACAAGATAATCCGCATTTAA
>CANEXR010000076.1 GCA_947443815.1 Flavobacteriaceae bacterium
GAAATTATGTTTGGATCAAAAGTAATCGCAATAGCTTCTGCATGACCGGTATCGCCATTGCAAATTTCTTTGTAAGTTGGATTCTTCGTTAATCCACCAATGTATCCTGAAACAACAGCCTTTACTCCTTCCAATTCTAAAAAAACAGCTTCGGTACACCAAAAACAACCTCCTGCAAAAGTTGCGATTTCATATTTTTGTTTTGTTTCCATTATTTAGGTATTATGCGTATTATTATCCCTAAAAAGGGTAGTTAGTTTCTATATTTCAAAGTTATCCAAAATATAGTTGCTAATTCTGTTTTCTGATTGTTTTATTAAAATTCTATGCCTATCATTTCATTATCGATAGAATCTTTGTTTCTTTGTAAAAACAGTATTACATGATACAAGCAAAAAATATACATAAATTTTACGATGATCTTGAAGTATTAAAAGGGGTAGATTTACATATAGCAAAAGGAGAAATTGTTTCGATTGTTGGAGCTTCTGGAGCTGGTAAAACAACGCTGTTGCAAATTTTGGGAACGCTAGACAAACCAAGTATATCAGCGGCTACGACACTTATTATTAATGGCGAGGATGTTTTAAAAATGAATGACAAATTGTTATCTAAATTCAGAAATCTTAATTTGGGTTTTATATTTCAATTTCATCAGCTTTTACCCGAGTTTACAGCTTTAGAAAATGTTTGCATTCCTGCTTATATAGCTGGAAAAAAGCCTTCAGAGACCGAAAAAGAAGCAACTACTTTATTAACTTATTTAGGATTATCCCACCGAATTCATCATAAACCCAATGAACTTTCAGGAGGAGAACAACAACGAGTTGCAGTAGCAAGGGCGTTGATTAATAAACCCGATATAATTTTTGCCGATGAACCTTCAGGTAATTTGGATACTCAATCTGCAGAAAATTTACACCAACTCTTTTTTCAGTTGCGAGATGAGTTGGGCCAAACATTCGTCATTGTAACCCATAATGAAGAATTAGCTAATATGGCTGACCGAAAATTAGTAATGGTTGATGGATTGATAAGCAGTAGTTCAAATAAGATGAATACAGTAGCCCCTTTATGACCCAATCCGAACTAAAAGACTTTTTGGATGAAAAGGTTGTTTTGTACAATAATTCCAATTTCATTGAAAGTGATCCTATTCAAATTCCGCATTTGTTTTCTCAAAAAGAAGATATTGAAATAGCAGGCTTTCTTGGAGCAACCATTGCTTGGGGCAACCGCAAGATGATTATTAAAAACGCCCATCGCATGATGAATTTGATGGGAAATTCGCCTTATGATTTTGTGATGTCGCATCGTGAGACTGATTTGGAACGTTTGGAAGCTTTTGTTCACAGAACCTTTAACGGTCAAGATTTTAGTAGTTTCGTTCGAAGTTTACAGCATATTTATAAAAACCACCATGGATTAGAAACTGTTTTTACAACACATCAGGAATCACATTCTATGCAAAAAAGCATCCATGAATTTAAAACTATTTTTTTTGAAATACCGCATCAGTACCGAACTCAAAAACACATTTCAGATCCTTTAAATAATTCTGCTGCGAAGCGCATTAACATGTTTACACGGGTAATTAGTGTAGCTTACCTAGTTTAATCAGGTTTTTCTTTTTTTTCAGTTAATTGAATGTGAGTTGGGAGACTCGAACTTAATAATTGTTGGATAAAAAATTTATTTTTGTTCATTTTGCGTTTCAATCGGAGGTACTTTTTATCATCAAATTTTTTCTTAAATTTTAAAAAGGCGATGTCAACATATAAAATTCTATTCCAAACTACGTCCTTTTCTATTTTAGATTCGAACATTTCCAACGGTGTAGGGACATCATTTTGGAATGCAAGGTAATAGGCTAAATTATAATTCGTAATATCGGAGTATTGATTCTCTGAAAAAAGCAAATTTTCAAAAATTTGTAAGGTATCTTTTGTAACTATGTGTTTAGAATTAAAAACATTATCAAATATTGCTTTGCTCTGATTTAAGATATTGACATACGGCACTTGATTAATAAAGAAATTTGGGTCATCATCCGCCTCAATTAAAAGAGTTTTAAAATAGTTATCGAATTCAAATAAAAGTTTCATGACAATCTTATTTCGATTTTCAATTGAAATTGAGTGGCTTGCTTGTAAACATTTAGAATGTTGCGTTAGATAATATGCTTTATCTGCGGATTGCAAAGGAACAATTTGTTCAATAATGGCTTTGTGTATTTTGTTGCTTTTATTGTTTTTACCACAATAAAAGACAATAGCGTTACTCCACCAAGTATTGAAAAAATTCTCAATTAAGACTTCATCGGCTTCATCTTCAATACACAAACTTGCAAAATATTCTTGAAAGTGATGATTAAAAAAATGAAACGTGTTATTGTGTTTATCGAAATAAAAAACACCGTTTTTACTTTTTAAATGTTCAACAAAGCCACTAACGTTTTCAGGCGTTTCAATTTCATCGAACCTATATTTGGTACTAAGTTCAGCTAGAAATATTTTTAGGTCATTTTCGTGAATCGTATTCATGCCATTAACATGAAGTTCAAACGCTATAAAAGCTATTATATGTTTAGTCTGTTCGTACTTGTAAAGAGAGGTTACACCATTTCTGGTATCCCATCTGTCAAGGTAAACGTCCGTAAATCTATTATACAGTTCAAATATGTTAGCAGGTAATTCTTTTAAATCAACTTTGTCGTCACGATATAAAATCGCCATAAGTGTCAAGGCAAGTGGAGTTCTTTGCAATGATGTATCAAGAAGATTATTTTTTAATGCTCTAATGAAATTTTGTGACTTGCTTTCGTCGTTTGGGATAATCTTACGCACTAGTTGCAATGCCTGTTGGAAGTTGAATGGCAAAAGTTCTGTACTTTTATATTCATTCAGAAAGTTATTATTTTGAATAAATCCTAAATCACGAGTAGCGACAATTATCTGATAAGGCTTAGCTGAATTATCTTCCACGAATTTATCAATTGTCTCGAAAATAAGTTTTTTACATTCATCTTTTTTGATAAAATCAATCGAATCAAAAAGTAAAATAATTTTAGAAAAATCATCTTCTTTATACTCTTCTCCACCAGATAATGTATGATATTGCTCCGTGATTAACTTGGCTATATCAATTTTATCGTCGTCAAAATACTGCAAGTCAAAGAAAAAAACACAATTTAGCTTTCGATTGGAATTGGTCTGATTGAGAGCTTTAAGACCGATGCGCTTCAAAAACAATGTTTTTCCGCTGGTCGGAATTCCATGAATAATGAAGCTTGAATCAGAATTTAAAATTTCGTTTGAACCTTCAATATCCTCTTCCTTAAACTTATCGTGTTCATCTTTGTCGAACCTGACGTAGTTGTTGATGGCACGAATTTCCTTGCTGTATGTCGTTTGTACATTGATAAAAATATCGTTTATATCATCAATATTTAAATCATAAACACTGTTCGAAATGCTTATATCCGATAATGCAATAATTTGATTTTTTACATACTGATTGATAGCAGGCTCAATATTATTAAGAAAAGATTCCTTGGAATTCTTATCAATTTGAGCTTCTAATTGCTGGTAGTCCCAAATTTTAATATTAGGAAAACTCGCCTTGTCAACGAATCTAGTCAACATTTCAGTGGCTTGATTACTTACACTTCCATTGATAATAACAAATACTTGGGATATAGTTTTCTCTTCACCCTTCGCATTTTTGAATGGTACAGCGAAAGCTTGGTTAATTTGTGTAATAATTTCACCATCCTTTACAAAATCATTTTGAGAAGCCTTTTTATTTTTAACAACAGCCGCGTACCATCTCTCTTCTTCAAATTCCTCGCTAAACTTAGAGAAGACTAAGTCTTTGCCGTATTCGCTTGCACCGTGAGTGATTGAAACGTTTGTGAAACCTTTATTTTTGAAAAGTTGTTTTAAATCTTCAAATAATTCAGGCTCCAGACTATTTTTTTGAATCCATTCAAGTTTATCCTTAACGGACAAATATTTCTTATTCCTAACTTTCTCTTTCTTATTCATTTAGTAGAAGTAAATTAGGTACTAAGATAGTAAAAGACTGTTAAAAAAAAACACTTTTATCAGCATAGAAATTTAAATAATTAGAATACAAATTCCTTCCAATTTGTTACATCTACAATAATGCATAAAAATGATTTGAAAAGTTTTTTTTGGAAGACATGGCTTTCCAATTTACCTATTAAGATTTTATTGAATCGAGACCATGTTGTTCTGAAAGTTTACGCAAAAAATATCTCAAACACATTTTAAACAGATATTAAGATAACATTAATTTATGAAGCCAAAGAATTATATTTGCAGAGAAACATTGCCTTAAAGCCTAATCTATTATGGTTATACCTAAAAATGAATTAAAAGATTTTCTAGATTCTAAAGTACTTCAATATAATACAATTGACTTCATTGAACCCGACCCAATAAGTGTTCCTCACCGATACTTTTTAAAAGAGGACATTGAGATAGCTGGATTTTTAGCATCCACTATAGCATGGGGAAATCGTAAAATGATTACAAAAAATGGTCATCGAATGATGGATTTGTTAGGAAATTCACCGTATGATTTTGTAATGAGTCATGATGATTATCAATTGGAAAGATTAGATGGATTTGTTCATCGCACATTTAACTCTGAGGATTTTAAACATTTCATAAAAGCTTTAAAACATATATATACTAACAAAGGTGGATTACAACAAATTTTCGTCGAACATCAAACAGATACTTCACTCCAACCAGCAATACATGCATTAAATGAGGCTTTCTTTGAAATCCCATATTTGAGTAGAACTCGAAAACATGTTGCAGACCCAAATAAAGGTTCGGTTGCAAAAAGAATTAATATGTGTTTAAGGTGGTTTGTTAGAAATGATAATTCTGGAGTTGATTTAGGGATTTGGAAAAACATATCCCCTTCAAAGCTCTCTTGTCCATTAGATGTTCATTCAGGGAATGTGGCACGGAAGTTGGGCTTGCTTACCCGAAAACAAAATGATGGGAAAGCCTTAAATGAGCTAGATGACTCATTAAGACTATTAGACCCACATGACCCTGTCAAGTACGATTTTGCTTTATTTGGATTGGGTATTTTTGAAGGGTTTTAAATCTCATTTTTATTGTTCATTTTCAAAAAAGTGATTTAATTTTTTCGTAATATTACATAGTAAATTTACTACTATGGAAATATTTGTCTTTTACTTAAAATATTACATAATCCCATTTTTATTTTTTTCTACGGTATTCCTTACTTTACTTTTGGTCTTAAAAAGAATACATTACGAATATTACAAACCATTAAAGCAACAAATCACTCATAAAGCGGAAGTTTTTTTTACAGAAATGACGCTCTCAAATTACGATAGAGAAACATTTAAAGAAAAACTTTTAGCTTTCAAAAAAAATGTGCCTTTACATAAAAATTGGTGTAAAGAACAAATCATTATTGATATGATACGGCTAAAACACAATCTAAAAAGCACCACAACCGAACCTATTACCGTTCTATACAAAGCCTTAAAACTAAACCAATTCTCTGCTGGATTAATACATGATTTTAGAAGTTATAATAAATGCGAAGGTTTTTACCACTACCAATCTTTAGATTATAAAAATGGCCGCCCTATCATAAAACCTTATCAAAAAAGTAAAAATAGAGTTATTCGATCTAATTCGACAATGGCTTATATATCATTATCTGAAGGATATAAAGAAGATTTTCAAGATCTTCCTGAAAACATTTCTTTTTTGAATACCATAAAATTAATGGATATTTTGCATGAAAAGAAAATTCCTATCCCCAAGAATATTGATTTTTGGATTGCTTATAAAAATGTTTCTGTCAAAAAACTAGGCATAAAAACCATGGTGTTTTACAATTATAAAAATGCAGCGCCAGAAATAATAAAGCTGCTTCAATATCCTAATGATTCTCTTAAATTAGAAGTGATTATTGCCATAAGAAAATTATTTTTGAGAGAAGCTGAAACCGATTTAATTCAAACTTATGCCAAATTGTCTTTTGCGCTTCAATTAGAAACATTAATTACTTTGAATGTGATTGGTTTTGAAAAATCAAAAGTCTTTATAAAACAATTAATTTTAGCCGAACAAAATACAGATATAAAACTAAAAGCGGTTGAGAGTTTATATCAATTAGACCCAACTAGCGTAATGGAAATTGCGGCTTCAGACAGTGATGTTGAAAAAATGGTAAAACACGTAAAAAGTGGTTTATGTTAATCGATTTTTTATACGCTCTAATCAAATTCTACGAAGTATTTGTAGCGTTCTTCTCTATCACATATATTCTATTTTATATCGTTTTATCTATTTTATCATATACTGCGATTTTATCGTACTTACGGTACCAAAAATATATAAATGATGAAATTATTATCCGTTCCAATCACATTTTAGGTGTATCCGTTGTGGCTCCAGCTTTTAACGAAGGCGTAAATATTGTTTATAATGTAAAATCACTTCTTTCGCTAACTTACCCAAAATTTGAAGTTATTATAGTTAATGATGGTAGTACAGATGACACATTGGCTAAACTAATCGAAGAATTTGAATTGGTAAAAGTTGATTTCTATTACCAAGAAAAAATTGTAACACAACCTGTTCGTGGTCATTACAAATCAACGAATCCCATCTATTCTAAACTATTAGTTGTTGATAAAGAAAATGGAAAAAGCAAAGCAGATGCCTCAAATGCAGGAATAAACACCTCCAAATATCCTTTGTTTTTATGCACAGATGTAGATTGCATCTTAAAAAGAGATACGATATTAAAACTCGCAAAGCCTTTTATGGAAAATGACATACAAGTAATAGCTACCGGCGCAGGAATCCGCATCTCAAACTCTTGCGAAGTAAAAGATGGTTTCTTGATAAAAGTACATTTTCCAAAAGATTGGTATCCCCGATTTCAAGAGTTAGAATATGTACGTTCTTTTCTTTTTGGAAGAATGGCATGGAGCCAAATCAATGGTTTACTTTTGGTTTCCGGAGGTTTAGGCATGTTTGACAAGGATATCGTAATAAAAGCAGGTGGTTACTGGCATAAATCCTTAGGGGAAGATATGGAACTCATCACCCGAATGCGAAAATACATGCATGAAAACAAGAAAAAATTTCTAATTAAATACATCCCTGAATCATTATGCTGGACTGAAGTTCCTGGTAATCGCGAAATATTATTGAGACAACGCGTAAGATGGGCAAGAGGATTAATTCAAACCTTGTATTTACACCGAAAAATGTTTTTCAATATCAAATATGGTCAAACTGCTTTTTTAATTCTTCCTTTCTTTTTTGCCTTTGAATTTTTAGTACCTATAATTGAACTTTTTGGTATCATATCGCTTATTGCCAGTTTTATTTTTGGCATAATGAATGTTGAATTTCTTATTGTAGTAAGTGCCTTTGTATATATCTTTTATTTGCTAATTACCTTAATTTCAATTCTTATTGATGATCATTTATATAAAAATTATGCCAATTATAAAGAACTGCTTATCTTGGTAGTTATGGCAATCATAGAACCCTTTGTTTACCATCCTTTCAATGTTTTTGCCTCTTTAAAAGGCTATTGGAATTTTTACCGACAAAAAGAGCAAAAATGGGGTGTCATGGTTCGGAAAGGATTTCAAACTGATACTAAATAATCCAAGTAAAATGAGGTTTAATTCTATAAAAATCGCTATTTGATAAAAAGTAATATTATTAATAAAAACCTCGACTTCGATAAAGGTGTTAGTTTATTAAAAAAAGCTTAAATTTAGCACACGATTACAATGCTTTACATCATTTATAAAATTAAAATAATCACTCAAAATCAACATGAATTCCCTTTTTGGAACCTACAAAACTTGATAACCAAAGGTAATGATTGATGAAATTGAATTATACATACAATAAAAATGAGCGCCCCAAAAAAAATAATGATAATCGAAGACGATGAAATGACAATTGAAATTTTGACTTTCATTTTATTAAAAGAAAGCTATGAAGTGAGTGTTTCTAGAAATGGCAACGAAGCAATTGAAAACTTGCCTATTATAATGCCCGATTTGGTCATAACTGACATTATTATTCCTTTAAAATCAGGGCTTGAAGTAATCAATTTTATAAAACAAAATTTTTCTAAAATGCCTGTTATTGCATTGTCAGGATTAGGCGAGGAACAAAAAACGGTCACAGATGCTTTCAAATTAGGAGTCGATGATTTTATTGCAAAACCATTTCATCCCGAAGAACTACTTTTGAGAATCAAACGCTTCCTTTAAAATTCAAGTGACATTTTTTTTATAGAATACTCCAAAAAAAAGTTCCTATTATCAACCTTTTGTAATTCATACTTTCTTAATGCTGTATTCTAATTTCTTAAATTTATTAGTCAAATACTTGAATTTATTCCGTATAATCCTTTTCCTCATCAGCACAAGTTTTTCTACAATGGCACAATCAAATACTATCATAGAGAATAAAACCAACAGCCACAATACGATAATAAGTTCTAAAAACACCAAAAATGCAGCCGAGATCTTAAAATCTTACTTGGACAAAGCTTTTATTAATCCCTTTTCTATTCAATACGGAAACAATCAAACGATAAAAGAGACTGTAATTCATCTGGAAATAGCCAACGCTACACACAAAGTTGCAGATAGTACTTTTGTAATCAAAAGCGATTCAAAAGATATTTTTTTGATTGGAGCAAATGAGAAGTTTTTGCGTTATGCCGTTTATACACTATTAGAGACATGGGGATTTAGAAGATTTACAGCATCAGAAACCTATATCCCGAATTTAAAATTTGTTCTATTCCCCAAAAACACAGAACAACTACACAAGCCTGCTTTTGAATATAGAGCTTTATTATACCCCGATGCCTATGACGAAAGCTTTAGAGAATGGCACAAACTAGATTGGCATTTGGATGATTTTAGTGTTTGGGGGCATTCTTTTTACAGTCTCATACCACCTAAAACCTATTTTAAAACAAATCCTAATTTTTTTGCTCTATATGAAGGAAGGCGTCGAAGCGAGTCACTTTGTATGACTAACGATACTGTTACTGCTATGATTATAAAAAAAATGCAAAAAAGTATTGCTGAAAATCCCAATGCGCCATTTTATTCCTTAAGTCAAAATGATGATGCCATTTATTGTGAATGCGCAAAATGCAGTTTACTCAATAAAAAACATGGTGGTGCACAAGGCTCCCTTTATTGTTTTTTGAACAAAATTGCTGTGCATTTTCCAAAAACAAAAATTGTTACTTTAGCCTATCAGCATACTTTCAAACCACCAATAAATCTAAAATTAGAACCCAATATTTACACCCTATTTTGCCCTATCGAAGTAAATAGAGGAAAATCTATTGTAAATGAAACTAAAAATGGTGCTTTTATAAAAACATTAGAGAATTGGGGGAAGACAACTTCTCATCTCTATATATGGGATTATACCGTTCAGTTTTCTAACTATTTATCACCTTTTCCAAACCTGCATACTTTTTCGGATAATTTTAGACTCTTCAAACAAAATAACACAAAAGGTTTATTTGTTCAAGGATATGCAGATGTTCCTGGTGATTTTACAGAATTAAGACAATATCTTTTAGCCAAATTATTATGGGATACAGAAATTGATATTGATGCAACTACTAATGATTTTCTGCGAGGTTTTTATGGAAAAGCAGCTCCATTTGTACAAAAATATTTAGCCTTACTCACGGAAAATCAAGAAAAATCAACAGAAATTTTAGATATTTACTCGGGGCCAGTCCAAAAAAGGAATGCTTTTTTGTCTCCAGAAGCAATGGACCAATACGACAAACTGCTAGATGAAGCAATACTTACCGTTAACAATGAACCAAAACTGAAATCCAGAATCTACAAATTACGACTTGCTCTCGAATATGTCTATTTTGAACAATCAAAATTTTATGGCAAAGATATGCACGGGATGTTTACAATTAATGACAAAAATAAAAAACAAGTTAAAGAAGGGCTAAACACCCGAGTAGAAGAGTTTGCCAAAGCATGTTCAAAATATGGAATTTATGAATTGAGTGAAGGTGGACTGTCTCCTGAAAAATATTATAAAGAATGGCTAGAAATTTCAAAAAACACCGTAGATCATATTGGTGAAAATAGGGAACTTCATTTTCTAACGCCTCCCGCAGAAGATTATAAAGGAAAAGGTCCTTACGGATTAGTTGATGGAATTAGAGGATATAAAGATTATAACATCAACTGGATTGGGTGGTATGGAAGCAATGCAGAAATAGAGTTACTATCAGCGAATCTTAAATTTAATGAACTAAAAATCAACTTCTTAAATAACCAAAGACATTGGATTTTTGTTCCCAAAAAAGTAGTGCTCTACGGTTTTATAGCTGATGAATGGCATTTGATAGATGAAAAAAACTTGCCAATTTTAACTGAAGATCCTATAATTAAAAGTACTTCTGTTGTAATAAGCAATCCCAAATTTAGTGACTATTCTAAAATAAAAATAGTAATTGAAAACCAAGAAAGTTTGCCTGTATGGAAAAAAAGAAAAAACAAAAAACCGATGCTAATGATTGATGAAATTGAACTAAATAATAAGTAATTAAAAAAAGTATTACAATAACAATTTATCCCTAAGCTATTACTATCCTTAATCAAGTCTCTCATTTGTTTTAAGTTAATCCTTTGCTTTCTAGATATTAATATCTACCTTTAACCTGTGTATAATTTGCACTTCAAATAATAACTAAATTATATTTTGAGCACTATTCAAATCAATATAATTAGGGGATAAATTAAACAAAGCATGACAAATTTCTTTTGGATCTTGATTAAAAATACAAATTACATCTCTATTTTTTTGTCTTTAAAATTAACTACCGAAAACCTTTTAAATACAATTGAAAAGAGC
>CANEXR010000077.1 GCA_947443815.1 Flavobacteriaceae bacterium
ATGAATTCTAACCCATTTTACAGGCTCAGTTTTACCCGTGTAAGATTGCGTTGTTTTATCCCAACCAACTGCAGTATATAATTTTTGAATTTGTTCATCATAAAAAGCCTTACTATACTCTGGTGTAGCTGTTGTTTCAGCAACTTCAGAAATATTTTTGTGACAATTCATACAAACATTTAAAGAAGGAATACCAGCATTTTTACTTACTCGAGAAGCAGAATGACAATACTTACAATTAATTTCATTATCACCAGCATGAATTCTATGCGAATAATGAATTGGCTGAATTGGAGAATATTCCTGATCAACACCAACCTGCATTAAGAAACCATAAACAAAATAAGCACCAGAAAGCAATAAAAATATTGAAGTAACGAGAACTAAAAACTGATTTCTAGCGAAAGCCTTCCAAATAGGCATTGTTGGCTCTTTTGGAGCAACTTCAATACCATTTACTTTTGCCACCTTACGCAATACATTATTTACCAAAAACAGCATAACAACTAACATAGCCATTACTAAAGCAAGAGCACCAAGTATTACATTATTTGATATTCCAGCTTCTACAACTTGAGTTCCTGGTACAGAGGCAGTTCCTGCAGCAACTGGAGCCTCAGCTTTTGGTTCTGAAGTGTAAGCAATTATATTGTCAATATCGGCTTCAGATAATTGAGGAAATGCAGTCATTACTGACTTATTATTTTCTTCAAAAAGCTTAACCGCTACAGCATCGCCTGATTTTATAACATCAGAACTGTTGTGAACCCATTTGTAAATCCAAGCCATATCATGCTTTGCCGAAACACCTCTAAGAGCAGGGCCCGTAGCCTTAGCATCTAATTTGTGACATGCTGCGCAATTTGCATTAAACAACTCTTTACCTTTTGCAGGATCTCCACCTTGAGCAGCAGCAGGAGCAGCTGCCATACCAGTCGCTGCAGGAGCAGCATCTTGAGCAAATGAAGTTGATGAGAAAATTAACATTAAAGCTAAGCCAAAATATAATTTCCTTAAGATCGAATTATGGTTACCCACCTTTTTCATATAGTATAATGATTATCTACTAAAATTGGTACGGTTTTTTCTATAAACATTTTGAGAAAAAACGAATACATTATTTTTAAAAACTTGGACAAAAATACGACTTAAGAACTATTCTCAAAACCTTAAAATAGTCTTAAATTCAATTTATATTAATTCTAAATAATATTTTTGGCTTCACATGATTTATTAAATATTATTTTTGCACAAAAAACATCACATTATGAGAATTTTAACGATTAGAAACTACATTTTACTGGCTTCTTTGCTCTATTTTTCTGGGGGCAATTTAATAGCTCAAGATCGAAATATTACCATAAATCAAGACCCAAAATTCGAAATATTACTCAATGAAAAGAGAAAAATCAACACTTCTCTTACAGTAAATGATAGTTATAAAATTCAAATTTTCAGTGGTGAAAGCGAAAAAGCAAAAAAAATATTAACTGATTTTAAACAAGAATTTGAAAATATTGATGGCACTATTATCTTTAATACACCTAATTACAAAGTTTGGATTGGTAATTTTAAAACTCGTATTGAAGCTGAACAAAAATTAATTGAAATTAAAAAGAAATACAAAACGGTACTTTTGATAAAACCAAACAAATAAAATTGGATTTCTACAAATTTATTCTTCACTACATGGCCAATTAAAACTTACTAATAGCAATCATTATCAAAATTATTTTAAACAAAAAAATCCCGTAACCGGGATTTTTTTGTTTAAAATAATTGATGCTTTTATTTCAATTTCTTTTTGATAGCTACTTCATGATAAGCTTCAATAACGTCTCTTTCTTCAATATCGTTAAAGTTTTTAATTTGAATACCACAATCGTACCCTTTAGTCACTTCTTTGACATCATCTTTAAATCGTTTCAATGCTAAGAGTTCACCTGTAAATACAACTACACCTTCTCGAATGATTCTAATTTTTGAATTTCTAGCTATTTTACCATCCATAACCATACAGCCAGCAATAGAACCGACTTTAGAAATTTTAAATATCTCTCTAATTTCGGCAGTACCTAGAACTTCTTCTTTCATTTCAGGAGCTAACATTCCTTCCATCGCATCTTTCAAGTCATCAATTGCTGCATAAATAATAGAATAATAACGGATATCTATTTCTTCTTTATCAGCTAACTGTCTTGCATTTCCAGCAGGACGAACATTAAACCCAATAATAATTGCATCAGAAGCCGAAGCCAACATAACATCAGTCTCCGTAATTGCTCCAACACCTTTATGAATAATATTAATTTGAATTTCTTCTGTAGATAATTTAGAGAACGAATCTGACAATGCTTCAACGGAACCATCAACATCTCCTTTAAGGATAACATTTAATTCTTTAAATTGACCTAAAGCAATTCTACGACCAATTTCATCAAGTGTAATATGACGTTGGGTACGTACGGATTGTTCACGCATTAATTGAGAACGTTTAGATGCAATTTGTTTTGCTTCTTTTTCATCTTCAAAAATATTAAACTTGTCACCTGCAGTAGCTGCACCATCAAGGCCTAATACAGATACTGGAGTTGACGGTCCTGCTTCCGTTACTATATGCCCTCTTTCATCATGCATGGCTTTGATTTTTCCATGATGCTTACCTGCCAACATATAATCTCCAATTTTTAAAGTTCCATGTTGAACTAATATAGTAGATACATATCCTTTCCCTTTATCAAGGAAAGCCTCTACAACAGTACCTTGTGCTGCTTTATTTGGATTTGATTTTAAATCTAAAATTTCAGCTTCTAACAATACTTTCTCCAACAAGTCTTTTACTCCAAGACCTGTTTTTGCAGATATATCATGTGATTGAATTTTTCCACCCCAATCTTCAACAAGTAAATTCATACTTGCCAATCTTTCTTTAATTTTTTCAGGATTAGCATTTGGCTTATCCACTTTATTGATAGCAAAAATAATTGGAACACCCGCAGCTTGTGCATGGCTAATTGCTTCTTTGGTTTGTGGCATGATATCATCATCCGCAGCAATAACAATAATTGCAATATCTGTAACTTGAGCTCCACGCGCACGCATTGCAGTAAACGCTTCGTGTCCAGGTGTATCTAAGAATGCAATTTTCTGACCGTTATCCAAAGTTACTCCGTAGGCACCAATATGTTGGGTAATTCCTCCAGATTCTCCAGCAATAACGTTTTCTTTACGAATATAATCCAGTAATGATGTTTTACCATGATCGACGTGACCCATTACAGTTACGATTGGCGCTCTAAAAACTAGATCTTCTTCTTTATCAGCAACAACCTGAATAGCTTCTTCAATATCAACTGTAATAAATTCAACTTCATACCCAAACTCATCAGCAACAATTGTCAATGTTTCAGCATCAAGACGTTGATTCATGGTTACCATGATTCCAAGTGACATACACGTACCAATAACTTTAGTAATTGGCACATCCATCATGATTGCAATTTCGCCTACGGTAACAAATTCAGTAACTTTGATTGTTTTACTTCCTTCATCTAAAGCTCTTTGCTCATCATCGGATTTTTGACGATGTGTATCTCTTTTATCTCTTCTGTATTTTGCAGCTTTAGATTTACCTCCTTTACCTTGAAGTTTTTCTAAAGTCTCACGAATTTGATTTTTAACTTCCTCTTCTGTAGGTTCAACTTTTGCGACAATTGCAGGTCTGTTTCCTTTAACAAATCCTGGTCTTGCACTTCTGTTGGCATTGAAACCTCCACCTCCAGTATTTGGAGTAATCTTATTTGGATTTGGAGCACCAGGTACTCCTGGAGTTGCTGGTGGTCTTGGAGCACCAGGTTTAGGAGCAATCCTTTTACGCTTGTTTTTATTTGCATTATTAGCTCCAGCTGCACCAGGAGCGCCTGGTTTATTAGGAGTAATTTTCGGTTCTTCTTTTTTCTTTTTAGGTTTATTAAATTGAGATAAATCAATTACTTGACCAGTTAAAGTAGTTCCGGATAATTTTTGATACTGTGTCGTTATGGTCTCATCAATTGGAGCCTCATCCACTGTTTCAATTACTTTCTTCTCAGGAACAATTTCTTTTTTAACTTCTTTAATTCCAGCAATTGGCTTAAACTCTTTTTTTACCGAAACTGGTTCTTCTGGAGCAACTGCTTTTACAATTGGCTCTTCTGCTTGAATCTTAGCTTTAGGAATCTCTTTTTGCTCAACGATAATTGGAGTTGGAGCGGCAGTAGGCTTCTTAGGATTAAGATCTATTTTTCCAACTTGAACAGGACCCGTAACAATTGCTCTGGCCTTAATAACTTCTTGTTGTTTTTGACGCTCTTCATCTTGTTTGCGCTTATCCTCTATTTCTTTTTCCCGTTCAACACGCAATGCTTCTTTTTCTTTTCTTTTCTCTTCCCCTACTTCTTTGGAAGCTTCTTTATTCCCCTTGTCGCCTGCAAATTGGCTTTGTAGGATATTAAATTCCTGATCAGAAATTTTTGTGTTTGGATTTGCATCAATAGCAATACCCTTATCTTTTAGATAATCCACAGCTCTTTCTAACGAAATATTTAATTCCCTTAAAACCTTGTTTATTCTAATTACTCTCTCTTCAGACATAAAACCTTTTTATTATTACCTTTTTTTGTTGTTTCAAAACCCTAACCTCTAAGATAAAAGGAAAAATAAGGTCAAGAATTTATTTTAAAGAATTTATATTAACTATCAAATTCTTCTTTTAGTATTCTCATTACATCTAGAATAGTTTCCTCTTCTAAATCAGTTCTTCTTACCAAATCTTCTACATCTTGTTTTAAAATACTTTTTGCAGTATCCAATCCAATTTTTGCAAATTCTTCAATAACCCAGTCTTCAATTTCATCTGAAAATTCCGTTAATTCAACATCATCTTCATCTGCAGTTGCTCCAGCAACATCACCTTCTCTAATAACATCCAATTCATAACCTGTCAACTGACCTGCCAATTTAATATTATGCCCACCTCTACCAATTGCTTTTGAAACTTCTTCTAATTTCAAAAACACTTCAGCTCTTTTTGTTTCTTCATTGATTTTAATTGAGGAAACTTTTGCAGGACTTAGAGCTCTTGTTATATACAATTGAATATTGCTGGTATAATTAATAACATCAATATTTTCATTTCCTAATTCACGAACAATTCCATGAATACGAGATCCTTTCATACCAACACAAGCTCCTACAGGATCAATACGGTCATCATAAGAATCAACGGCTACTTTTGCTTTTTCACCAGGTATTCTTACTACTTTTTTAACCATAATTAAACCATCAAATACCTCAGGAATTTCTTGTTCAAATAATTTCTCTAAAAATTTTTCAGAAGTTCTAGACATAATAATTTGAGGTTTATTCCCTTTCAATTCTACGCTTTCAATGATTCCGCGGACATTATCCCCTTTTCTAAAAAAATCAGAAGGAATTTGTTTTTCTTTTGGCAAAACAATTTCATTCCCTTCATCATCAACTAAAATAACTACTCTAGGTCTAACATGGTGTACTTCTGCAGTATAAATATCCCCAATAATATCTTTAAATTGTTTGTAAAGATTGGTATTGTCGTGTTCATGTATTTTGGAAATCAAGTTTTGACGCAAAGCCAAAATTGCTCTTCTACCTAAATCAATCAACTTAACTTCTTCAGAAACATCTTCCCCTATTTCAAAATCAGGCTCGATTTTTCTAGCTTCTGTCAAAGTAATCTCTTCGTTTTCAAAATCCAAATCCTCGTCTGCAACGATTACTCTTCTTCTCCATATCTCCATATCTCCTTTATCAGGATTTATAATGATATCAAAGTTGTCATCTGAACCGTATTTTTTCTTCAATGCATTTCTAAATACATCTTCCAAAATTGCCATAAGCGTTACACGATCAATAAGTTTATCATCTTTAAACTCTGAGAATGAATCGATTAATGCTAAATTTTCCATGCGAATTCTTTAATTAAATGTTACTGTAACAATTGCTTCTTTAATTTCTGAGTAAGGTAACTCCAATTTTTTTTGAACCGTTTCTTTACCTTTACCTACTTTTTTTGGTTCTCTTGATTCCCAAGACAAAATTACAAAATCATCATTAGCTTCCACCAATTCTGCTTCAATTTTTTCTGTAGTCGTCTTCACAATCAAAGTTCTACCAATATTTTTTTTATATTGTCTAATCATTTTTAGTGGCGAACCAACTCCTACGGATGCTACTTCAAGAGAAAAATCTTGCTCTTCTCTATCCAAATTATTTTCTATTGCTCGGCTAACATCGATGCAGTCTTGTAAAACAACTCCATTGTCACCATCCAAATTTACAATAATTTTAAAAGCATCAGTAATAATAAGGTCTATTAGAAAAATTGTTGGTTTTTCTAATAAACATGCTGTCAATAGCGTATTTACTTTTTCTTTAAATGTCATATTTTTATAAAAAGAGGGGACATTTAGTCCCCTCATTATCTAGATTTTAATAAATAACGGTGCAAATATAGTGTTTTTTTATAATTTAAAATAATCGATTGCTGATTAAATATTTCTTATCTATGTTGCTGCATAAAAACAACGTTTTTTTCTTACAATTAAAATATCCTAATTATGAAACGAAGCTTAGTGTCAACTGATTTTTCAATATATCCTGAAGAGAAATTAAAGGCTTCCGCAAATATTATAAGAAAAAATAATTGCGAAATATTTCTCCTTCAATGTTAGAATTACCCCATCAAATGAGCGATGCTATTACTGGTGGAAACAGTATTCCCGAAATTATGCTTTTCATGAAAAAAGCAAATGAAATGTTTGAAAAAATCAAACAACGTCACTGTTTACAAGGAATAACAGTAATTGAAACCGTTCAATTTGAAAAGGCATTTGAAGGCATTTTGACTTCTAATAAGAAAAACGAAATTGATTTAATTGTTGTGGGACCACATGGTTCATCTGGACTTGAAGAAATACTTGTAGGATCAAATACAGAATAAGGTAGTCTAACATTCTGACATTCCAATTTTAATTATTAAAAAAGAAAACAAAGATTTTTGTGGAAATAATATTGTTTTTGCCTCAGATTTATCTAAAGAAATAAAAAAACTTTCAGAAAAATGCTTGAGTTTGCTATAATTTTCGATGCAAATCTAAAATTAGTTATGATTTCACCCCAATAGTTTTAAAACTACCCTTATGGCAGAAAAAATTATGTCTGATTTTATTGCTAATTTTGAAATTAAAAAATACTCTACTCATACATATAATGATGCAAATATTGAAAAGGGCATCCTTAATTTTTCAAACCATGTAAATGCTGATTTAATAGCGATATATACTCACAACAGAACTGCATTATCCAATTTTTTTAATGGAAGCATAAGTGAAGATTTAGTAAACCATGCTATAAAACCAGTAATTACTTTTAAAATAAAAAATAAATAAGTTTTTTATTTACATACAAAAAAGTTTTATGAATTTACTTCATAAAACTTTTTTTACTTTCTGAAATGTTTAACTATTGATGTTTGATTTTTAAAATTACATCAAATTTTAACAATAGAATTTATAAACAAATAATTCTAGTTAAAATTATAATTGCTCTTGAACTAGATTTATGATTGTATTTGCATCTAATTCTCCAGATTGTCTCCAAATCATTTGCCCTTCTTTGTAAATCATAAGAGTAGGCAAACCCTTAATTCTTAAGGCATCAGCTAACTCTTGATTTTTATCTACATCAATTTTTATCACTTTGGCTTTGTCTCCAAGTGCGGCTGCGACATCTCTTATTACAGGATGCATCGAAACTGATGATTCATTCCATTCTGTGTAAAAATCAATTAACACAGGTACTTGTGCGTTTATAAGTTCTCCAAATTTTGACATAAAACCAAAAATTTTAATTTTGTAAATCTACTGAAAAGAGATATTTATTTTACAAATGTAGCATTTTTAACGAATTAAGCCACATTCACCCCTTTTTTTAGTTGAATGACTGTGATTTCTGGCATTATTCCTACTCTTCCTGGATAGGCATGATATCCAAATCCTCTATTCACATATACATACCGCCCTAAATTCTCATACAATCCTGCCCATTGTTTGTACACATATTGTGCCAAACTCCATTTAAAATACCCTGGAATTTCTATTCCAAATTGCATTCCATGTGTATGTCCCGACAACGTTAAATGGAAATTCTTTTCATGATGTTGCACTTCATAATCCCAATGAGAAGGGTCGTGCGACATTAAAATTTTAAAATCTTCTTTCTTTAAATGTTGTGAAGCTTTATTTAAATCCCCCGCTTTTTTGAAATTTTGCCCCCAATTTTCAACGCCAACTAAGGCGATTTTTTGATTTCCTTTTTCTATAAAAACATGTTCATTTAAAAGGAGTTTAAAGTCAATTTGTCCATATAGCTTTTTAATAGCTTCGAAATTTTCGTTTTTCTGTTTTTCAGAAGGCCAAGTTACATACTCCCCATAATCATGATTCCCAAGTACAGAATACTTGCCAAATTCATGTTTTTTTATACGGTTAAAAGTTTCAATCCAGGGTAACATTTCTTTGGCATGTGTATTTACAATATCACCTGTAAATAGAATCATATCAGTATTTTGTTCATTTACCAAATCAATAGCGTAATTAATCTTCTCAGGATTATCAAAACTACCACTGTGGACATCTGATATTTGGGTAATTTTAAATCCATCAAAAGCCTCTGGTAAATCTGGAAAAAAAATAGTTTGCTTGATTACTTTGTAATTATATCGCCCTTCAAAAATTCCATAAATCAATGATAAAAATGGCACTGCGGCCAATCCTAACCCAAGCTGACTTACAAATTTTCTTCTAGAGGGTAAGAAATCCGCATTGGTGTCATAATCAACAAAATAATTTATTATTCCTGCTCCAAGCCTAAAAACATCCTCGCCTAATAATAACAAAGTCAGTACTATTTTGGGAACATATACTAAAAGCACAAGGCCCATAGTAAACATGGTTTGCTTTGTTTGTCCAACAGATCGATCAAACTGAGTAAAGGAATATATAATAAAAAACAACAATGCAATACTTAACACACCGTAGCAAATCAAAATAGATTTGGACTTGATTAATGTTTTAAAGGCTTGAAAGGCATACAATTCAATAACTAAAAGTACCAGAAAAAGGAATACGAATCTAAAAATCATTTGAATTAAATTTGAACAAAGTAACAAAGAATCAAAAACTTATACGTTTTAATTATCAAAAATTTAACTCAAAAAATATTTTGCTAACATAAATCTTCATTTTAAAGTCATATTTAAAGAAAACACATCAATATTAATTTTTGGTGATGATGGGTTTGTAATTCTTTTTAAATAGATCTCAACAGACTCATTAGTACTTAATTGAACTGTTCCTGTAATCGGAAAAGCTTGTACATACCCGCCATTAGTATCAATAAAAGTTTCTGTCGCTGAAAGTGCAGTTACAGTTGTTCCATCAGTAGCTATTTTAGCTACATAAAAAACATAATTAGTATTATTACCAGAAGTTGATTCTAAAAAAGAAATTGTTGCGTTTACTTGAAAAGTTCTTGATTTTTTGCCTAAATAAGTTAGCCTGCCAGTTGTATTTGAAGATATTTTATATAAATTACTAGTTGAAGTGGCGTTTGTAACAACTTTATAGCCTTGATTTAGGATTGTTGCTGTAGTTCGAGATGAAGCTGTATTGTTAGAATCATATAAGTTTCCTGTAGCATAAGAATCTCCTTCGTTAGGAATACCTGCGCACCTAACAGCCCATTTATTATCGAAATTATATCCCGAATAACTCCCTGTAGTATAGCCATTAACAAACTTACCCGTAGAGAGTATCCCGGTATAAACTACCGATTCCATAACTCCATCACCAGTAATTGTTGGATTACTAGACACATCAAGTCCTACATTAGCACCATATACTTCAGAAAATCCTCCCACTTTTTCTACTAGACCAAAAGTGCCTTGAAATGTTTCATAGGTTCCTGAATTATTCCCAAACCAACCAGCATTACTAAGTAATACTTTGCTGATATCTTTATAGATTATTCCGTTTGTATTTCCAATGAATTGAACAATACTTAAAAACATAAAAGCCATATTTTCAATTTTACCTACATTTGAACAACCTCCAACAATACAATCTCTCAAAATTAAACTTTGTGTTTGAGTGCCCGAAACTATCGATCCTGTCCCAATAATATCAAAAACTTTACCACCACCACTTACAGTAATAGTTAACACCCGAATAGACCCTCCTGTAGTACCAACAAATAAATCTCCTGAGGTTTTAGTTATTTTATCATCTGAAGAATCTAACCCTACTATGTAAGCATTATTTAACTCAATAGGAAAATTAAAAACTACATTCCCATTTATTTCATACAAAGTTGTGGAATTCATAACATATTTTGTCCCTGAACCAGCTGCCAATTCTGCTGCTAAAACAGTTGATAAAACATCTGTTGATTTAATTAATTTATAATTGAGTCTTCCCTCATTATCTCCAACCACTTTATTCCAAGTAGAATTTGAGGAATCATAATAATTAAAAGCATGAAGATCTGTATCGTACACCATTAATCCATTAGCTGGACTTACAATAGCTGTCCTTTGCGCCGTAGTCATTCTCGGGGTAAGCAACCCTTGGGTTGTAGAAGAAACATCTAAAACTGAACTTGCATCAGGATTAACTGTTCCTATCCCCACTTGAGAAAACATATTTGTAGTTATTAAAACAAAAAATAAAAAACAGGCATGTAAAACCTTTTTGATAGAGTAATTTTTTTTCATAACTAACGACTTAAAAGGTTAAATATTAAAAGATTAAGATGAAACTCTAACTTGTTTAGTAAAGCTACACAATATATCTGTTAAATGTGCTTTTTAATCGAC
>CANEXR010000078.1 GCA_947443815.1 Flavobacteriaceae bacterium
ACCATAATTGTGAGCCATAGAATATCATCCGCTAAAAATGCAGATCGAATTCTTATTATTGAAGATGGAAAAATCACACAACAAGGTTCTCATAATCAATTGATAAATCAAGAAGGCTACTATGCAGACCTCTATTTGAAACAACTTTCGGAAAAAGAATTGCAATAATTGTTGTTTAATCCATATATTTTTATGATTTTTGATTGCTATTAAACAAAAAAATTGACTGAAAGGATTATGAGAGAAAATGACATGCTAGAAAAAGAAGAGATATTTTCTAAAGTTTTACGAGCTGGAAGAAGAACCTATTTCTTTGATGTAAGAGCTACAAAAGCAGACGATTATTATATTACAATTACCGAAAGTAAAAAATTTACCGAAGAGGATGGTTCATTCCATTTTAAAAAGCACAAAATTTATTTATACAAAGAAGATTTTACTGCTTTTGAAGAAATCTTAGCAGAAATGACTTCCTACGTTTTGAACCACAAGGGCGAAGAAGTAATCTCAGAAAGACATCAAAAAGACTTTAAAAAAGAATATGCTTCTGAAAAATCTGATGATGACGAAATACCTCAAACATCCAGTTTTACGGATATTGATTTTGACGATATTTAATTTAAAATCTAATTTCAATCTTATATAAAAGTTCAATAGCCAAATGGTTTTTGGACTTTTTTTGTATCTTTAAAAATTAAAAAACTTAATTTATTTAATAGGTAAAGTTCTGGCCTGTCCTATTTTTTTTTTAAAATACCCAGCAAGCTATAATCAAATTAGTGGTTGGTAAGTGCCTCATTAATTTTCTAAAATCACAAAAAACACTCAAACAAAATTCCAAATAAAATATACTTCAAAATGATAAAAAAAACAGTATTCTCCTTCGTTTTTCTTGTATTAACAACTGCCACTACCATCGCACAAAACGCCGTAAAAGAGTACAAAGCTGGACATGTTTTTTATGTAAGCTTACCCGAGTACATGACTAAAACGGTTGAATTAAACAGTGCCGCTATACTGCAGTATAAAAGTCAGGTAAAAGATGTTTACGGTTTTATTATTGAAGACAATAAAGAAGAATTAGCCTTAGCCGAATTTAATTACACTTCTATTAATGAATTTTACGAAGATTTTATCAAAGATTTTGTTGTTGATCAAGATAAAAGAAAGGTATCTTCCCCACTATCTACAAAAAAAGGGACAATTAATTTTATAGAATCCGATGTCACTTATTTTGATAAAGAAGCGGGAATGGATATCTATTATTTAGTTGGAATTGTGGAAACCAAAGATGCTTATTATAAAATATTATCCTGGTCTGCCGAAAAGAACAAAGAGCAATTCAAAGCAGATTTTCAAAAAATAATCTATAGTCTTAGAGACTAAAACAATTACTAAATAAGATGAAAAACTTTTTTATTTTAGCTTTTACATTCTTTTTATGCGTTTCTATTTCAGCACAAAAATTAGAATATACAACAGAGTCAAATTTACCATATTATAACGATTCCATAAATAAATCAGATGCTTATATAAAAGAACGCTGTGTTTTGGATGTCTATTATCCAAAAAATAGTCCTGGTTTTGCTACCGTTATTTGGTTTCATGGAGGAGGATTAACCAGTGGGAACAAGGAACTTCCAGAAGCATTAAAAAACCAAGGAATTGCTGTAATTTCAGTAAATTATCGTTTGGGACCAAAAGTCAGTGCGCCCAAATATATTGAAGATGCTGCTGCTGCAGTTGCATGGGCTTTTAAAAACATCAGTGGTTTTGGAGGAGATGCGTCTTTAATTTTTGTTGCAGGTCATTCTGCTGGTGGTTATCTTGTGAATATGATTGGTTTAGATAAAAAATGGCTTCAAGCGGAAGGGATTGATGCAAATAAAATAGCTGGGCTGATTCCACTTAGTGGTCAAGCAATTACTCATTTTTTGACTCGAAAAGAGCGGGGTATTCCAGAAACTCAACCGATAATTGATGAATATGCTCCTCTTTTTCATGTTCGTGCTGATGCACCGCCTTTGTTGTTAATAACAGGTGATCGAGAACTTGAAATGTTAGGTCGCTACGAAGAAAATGCCTATTTGATGCGCATGATGAAAATTGCCGGTCATAAAGACACTAAACTCTACGAATTAGGTGGATTTGGGCACAATATGACTGAGCCCGCTTTCCCTTTATTATTAAATGAAGTTCGAAGAATCTGTAAGGAAAAAAAACAAAAAAAATGACTACTCCACTTGTAACATCAGCATGGCTTAATACTAATTTTGACAATCCAAGCTTAATTATATTAGACGCAAGTTTGAAAGATAATCAATCGAGCCTAGAAACAAATTTAGGAAATTTACAAATTAAGAAAGCCCGTTTCTTCGATATCAAACAAACGTTTAGCGACACCAATACTGTTTTACCAAACACATTAGCAAGTCCTGAAAAATTTGAAATTGAAGCACAAAAACTAGGAATCAACAAAGACAGTACAATTGTAATTTATGACCATTTAGGTATTTACTCAAGTCCAAGGGCATGGTGGATGTTTAAAAGTATGGGGCATGAAAATGTGGCCGTTTTAGACGGAGGACTCCCTGATTGGATAAAAGAAGGTTTTTCTGTAGAAGAAAAAAAATCCAATCCAATCTATGCAAAAGGAAATTTTGAGGCTCAATTTATTTCAACTTCCGTAAAAGACAAAGAGCAAATACTTCAAAATATCCAAACAGAAGTGGCGCTTTTGATAGATGCCCGAGGCGAAAAAAGATTTCATGGAATTGGAGATGAACCCCGATTAGGTCTTAGAAGTGGACATATTCCGGGCTCCATAAACATACCCTATACACAACTTTTGCAAGACGGGAAGTTTTTATCAAAAGAAGCATTATTAAAGCTCTTGCCCTTGAGTGATAAACCTCTTTTTTTTACTTGTGGCTCAGGAGTAACCGCTTGTATTGATTTATTGGCTTATGAATTAATTTCTAAAAATCCGAAATCAATATATGATGGATCTTGGACCGAATGGGGGCAACTTGAGAATCTTCCAATTGAAAAATAAGCAGTTACTTTTAAAAGAGTAGTTTAAAACATAAAAAAATAGCTTAACTGTTTTAAATAAAATACAGTTGAATTTGACAAATAAAAACGAATGGAACCGAAACTATTAATTCTAGCAGGTCTGGGTGATTCAGGAGAAATGCACTGGCAAAGTTATTGGCAAAAGAAATTTAAAAATTCAACAAAAGTCATTCAAGACAATTGGGAAGAACCTAAACTTGAGGATTGGCTTTTTAAACTCAATGAAGCCGTTCAAAAATTAGATTCACCAACCATTTTAGTGGCACATAGTCTAGCCGTTTCGATGGTTTTGCATTGGACTTCAGCTTATACAAATTCGAATATTATAGGTGCCTTATTAGTTGCTCCCGCTGATGTTGATTCGCCTTTACACACCCCTGATTTAGTGCGGAATTTTGCGCCTATTCCATTACATAAAATACCTTTTCCCTCCCTAGTTATAGGAACTGAAAACGACAACTATATTACATTAGAAAGAACGCAATATTTAGCTAAAATGTGGGGTAGTGATTTTGTAAATATTGGACAAAAAGGGCATATTAATTCTGATTCAAATCTTGAATTTTGGGAAGAAGGGCAAATGCTGTTGCAACAATTAATCAATCGTATTAACGCTTAGATTTATCCTATTCGCAATCCGTTTTTAATTTTGAAATCTGGAGCTAACAGAATAACATCTCCAGACTCACCAACAGCACCTAAAACTAAACACTCGCTCATGAATTTTCCAATTTGTTTTTTAGGAAAATTGACTACGGCTACAATTTGGCGACTAATTAAATCTTCTTTCTGATAGCGTAGTGTAATTTGGGCAGATGTTTTTCTGATGCCAATTTCAGAACCGAAATCAACTGTGAGTTGATAGGCTGGTTTTCGGGCTTCGGGAAAATCATTAACTTCTAGTATAGTTCCCACTCTCATTTCTACTCTTTCAAATTCTGACCACGTTAATTCCATAATGCTATTTATAATTGAAACTGATTATTAATTCAAAGACTAATTTAGTATTTCTTGTTTAAAAAGCAATCCTTTTCCCTAACTTTAAACCTAAAATCTTAAACAAGAGAACTGCCATGTCAAGAACGAATTCAACTATGGTTCCGCTTGAAACAAAAGCGCCCGAATTTTATTTAAAAGATACCAATTCCAATGCTTGGTTTTCTTTTTCAGATTTAAAAGGAGAAAAGGGAACTTTAGTCGTTTTTATTTGTAATCATTGTCCATTTGTACATCATGTTATTGAGGAAGTCATACGAATAGCAAATGATTATCGGGTTCAAGGTATTGGTATTATTGCCATATCCAGTAATGATGTGACAAAATATCCACAAGATTCCCCTGAATTGATGACAGAATTTGCCTTTGAAAACAAGATGGATTTCCCTTATTTGTATGACGAAACACAGGCTATAGCCAAAGCGTATGATGCTGCTTGTACGCCTGATTTTTTCTTATTTGATAATCAAAATCGATTGGTATACCGTGGGCAATTGGATGATAGCCGACCTGGGAATGGGATTCCAGTTAGCGGAACTGACTTAAGAGCCGCTATTGATAGTATAATTTACAATAGAATTATCAATCCTATCCAGAAACCAAGTTTAGGTTGCAATATTAAGTGGAAGTAATTGTTGTTGTTTTCTCATTCAAGAATAAGTCTCCAACTATTATAAAAAAAATCCCAAAACTTTTGAAAAGTTTTGGGATTCCAATTTTGACTTTTTTAGCAATCTAAAATGAACTACTAAAAAACCAACTATTATTTTACGTCCATTAATTCTACATCGAAAATCAAAGTTGCATTTGGCGGAATTACTCCTCCTGCTCCACGAGATCCATACCCTAAATGTGATGGAATCACAAAACGTGCTTTGTCACCAACTTGTAATAAAGCAATTCCTTCATCCCAACCTTCGATAACATTACCTCTTCCTAATGGGAATTCGATTGGTTTTTTTCTTGGATATGAGCTGTCAAAAACTTTTCCATCAGGAAGTTGTCCAGTGTAATGAACCGAAACAGTTTTTCCATTTTCGGCTTTTTTACCAGAACCTCTTTGAATGAATTGGTAACGCAAACCACTTTCTGTTTTTTCGAAACCTGCAGCTAATTTTTCCATCTCTCCTTCAGCAGCTTCACGTTCAGCAGCTTCACGTTTTGCACGAGAACCTTCAAAAGTTCTGAAAGCCTCAACAGCATTCCATTTTTGAGCTTCTTCCCCTACTCTTACAATTTCTAAGGTTTCCAAAACATCCCCTTGAGCTACAGCGTCAACGATATCCTGACCTTCAATTACCTGTCCAAAAACTGTATGTTTATTATCCAACCAAGAAGTGGGTACATGTGTAATATAAAATTGAGAACCGTTTGTACCAGGTCCTGAGTTAGCCATAGCTAAAACCCCTGGTTTATCGTGTTTTAAACTTGGGTGAAATTCATCATCAAATTTGTATCCTGGATCACCAGTTCCAGTTCCTTGTGGACATCCACCTTGAATCATAAAATCAGGAATTACTCTGTGAAATTTTAATCCATCGTAGTATTTATTTCCTTGAGGTTTCACTTTATTCTCTAAGTTCCCTTCAGCTAAAGCAACAAAGTTACCGACAGTACCTGGTGTTAAATCGTGTGTTAGTTTTACTAAAATAATCCCTTTTGTGGTGTTGAATTTAGCGTATATTCCGTTTTCCATTGTTTTTAATTTTTATGAAATGCAAATTTACGAAATTAATTTTAAAAAGGGAATTGAGGAATTCGTTTGCATATTATAAACGTATGAGTTTTGAAAAAAAATCACAGATTTAAGGGAATTATATGAAAAATTTGCAAATTTGTTAGCCAATAGAATCTAATATCGGTTTTGATTCAACGTTTATTCTACAAAAAATGTACTAAAATAGAAAATGCTTTTTTTGAGGTATTGCATTTTTGTTTATGGTGTCAATCAGTAGGTTTACAACTAAAAAAAACAATTTAAAGTCTAACACCAACTTGATTTTATTGATTTATAGCTGTTTTCAATTCAGCTGAAATATTTTATCCATTTGTTTTTTATTTGACGATTTTGATAGCTTTTTTAAAATTAAATTTCTCAACCAAATTCCGAAATCATTTTCTATATGGGCCATTTTACCTACTACCCAACTCGTTTTTACAATTGCATGTGCTTTTTTTCGCCTTAGTTTTTCATAGTGTTGAAACGTATTTTCAAGGGGGATTCCGCTATCTAATAGTCTCCCTAAAACGTAAGCATCTTCAATAGCTTGACAAGCTCCTTGTCCTAAATTTGGGGTTGTAGCATGTGCTGCGTCCCCAATTAAACAGACATTTTTGTCATGCCATTTATTGATTGGCTTTAAATCGGTAATCTCGCTTGTTCTAATTGTTGGTTGTGGTGTTGCAGCAATAATATTTAAGATATCACAATGAAAATCTTCAAATAGTTCTTTTAAATTTACTGTTTCAATTTTATTTTTTTTTGTATTTACCAAGGCGTACCAATATACTTTTTTACTGCTAATCTTTACAAAGCCAAATCGTTTTCCTTTACCCCAAGCTTCATTAAGTTCGTTATGATATTTTTTAGGTAAATCCATTTCACAAATTCCTCTCCAGCAAATTTGTTTGGCATTTCGAATTATACTTTGTTCAAATAATTGCTCTCTAACGGTTGATTTTATTCCGTCGGCTCCAATAACTAACTCCGTTTTAAAAGTTGAATTATCATCGAAAGTTAGTTGAAACACTTCTTTTTTTTCAATTTTAGAATGTTGTTTGGATGTGTTTATATTTTCGGAACCAATTGTGTCTACTATTATTTTTTGCAATTCTCCTCGGTGAATTGCAATATTATGCACCCCATATTTTTTTTCGTAGGGGGTCAAATCTGCTATAGAAATGGGATTAAGTTGTGGATCTGTAATTTTCATACAGGAAATTTTGTTTCCGAATTTTTCAATCTTACCATGAATCCCTAATTTTTGAAAAACTTGCATGGCATTGTTTGCAATAATAATTCCAGCACCAATGGGTTCAATGGATGCTGCGCTTTCAAAAACAGTAAAGTTAATTCCTTTTTGCTTCAATATCAAAGCGGTTGTAAGTCCTCCAATCCCTGCTCCTATTATACTAACTTTTTCTACCATTTTTTAATTTTTTATTCTTTTTAGAAAAGAAATTTGATCATATTGTGGAATCAAAGATTAAAAATTCCGTTTAGCAATTGCCATTTTTAATGAGAGACTAAGGTATTAAAAAAAGATTTTTTGAAGAAAGATTTTTCAATAAATAATACTCTGAAAGTATGGAATAGTACAGAACCCTAGCCCTGATAGCAGTGAAAATCCTTATGGGCCGGGGTTCGGCCGATAAGATTGTAACGGATAGCAGGAAATAGCTCCTAAGGAAAAGTTGAATTGTTTATTTGGGATTTTGAATCTTAAAAACTTTGTACCTTTGCGTTTTTAAACTTAGAAAATAAATGATGCGCATTGATATTGTAACTGTACTCCCAGAATTATTGCGAAGTCCGTTTGAGGCTTCGATTATGAAACGCGCTATTGACAAAGGTTTGGTGGAAGTCCACTTTCATAATTTGCGGGATTATACGACCAACAAGCAGAAAAGTGTGGATGATTATCCGTATGGTGGTGGTGCTGGAATGGTAATGACGGTTCAACCAATTGATGCTTGTATTACACATTTGAAAAGTGAAAGAAGCTATGATGAAATCATTTATATGTCTCCTGATGGGGAAACATTGAATCAAAAAATGGCCAATACGATGTCGATGTATGAGAATATTATTATTCTTTGTGGTCATTATAAAGGAGTTGATCAACGGGTTCGAGACCATTTTATCACGAAGGAGATTTCGATTGGGGATTATGTTTTGAGTGGTGGAGAATTGGGTGCTTTGGTTTTATCGGATGCATTAATTCGGTTGATTCCTGGGGTTTTGAGTGATGAAACTTCGGCATTGACGGATAGTTTTCAGGATGGTTTGCTTTCAGGCCCTATTTATACAAGACCTGCTGATTATAAGGGATGGAAAGTTCCTGATGTTTTGACCAGTGGAAATTTTGCAAAAATTGACAAATGGCGAGAGGATACGGCGTATGAGCATACTAAGAACAGAAGGCCGGATTTGTTAGAAGAGTCATAAAATCGAAAGTCTTAAAGTCATAAAGAAAAAACATTCATAATCTTTCGACTTTCGACTTGCAACTTTCGACTTTTTTTGTATTTTTGCGCCCACATTAGACCAACCTCTGGCGAAAACCGCGAATGTTGCCCTAATTTAAAACCATAATTAAAAATATCATGGCAGATTTATTGAAATTCGTTCAAGACGAATTTGTAACAAGAAAAGATTTCCCTGTATTCGGAGCTGGAGACACAATTACAGTTTACTACGAAATTAAAGAGGGTGAAAAAACTAGAACACAGTTTTTTAAAGGAGTTGTAATTCAAAGAAGAGGTTCTGGAAACACAGAAACATTCACAATTCGTAAAATGTCAGGTGCAGTTGGAGTAGAGCGTATCTTTCCAGTTAACTTACCTGCTTTGCAAAAAATTGAAATCAACAAAAAAGGTGCTGTTCGTAGAGCTAGAATTTTCTACTTTAGAGAACTTACTGGTAAAAAAGCTAAGATTAGAGATAAGAGAAGATAATCTTTTATTTCTTTATTATAAAAGTCCCAACTATGTTGGGACTTTTTTTTGACAATTTCCAGCCTTAAAGATTCCTAATTTAATATTTAAAGTGCGTTAAAAATCACAAATTGAGAATAACACGTTAGTAATCTGAAAAATCACATTTTTATCAGCAAAACCGCCTGCTATTACATCTGATTTTCATATATTTGCCCGCCTTATTTTTGTCAAACAATTATTTAAGGTGCTATTAACCGCGATTTAGATTATAAAAATAAAGAAATGACACAAAAATCAAAAATTTTTTACACACTTACAGATGAGGCTCCTTTATTGGCAACTTATTCTTTTTTACCAATTGTACAAGCATTTACAGCAACATCGGATATTGAAATTGAAACTAGAGATATTTCACTTGCTGGAAGAATCATCTCTAATTTTTCTGAATTTTTAAAAGAAGATCAAAGAACCAAAAATGCTTTATTAGAATTAGGTCAATTAGCGACTACTCCTGAAGCGAATATTATAAAATTACCAAATGTATCTGCATCAATTCCACAATTGAAAGCTGCAATAGCTGAATTGCAATCACATGGATATGCATTACCTGATTTCCCAGAAGACCCACAAAATGAAGAAGAAAAAGCGGTTAAGGCCAAGTATTCTAAAATATTAGGATCGGCTGTAAATCCCGTTTTACGCGAAGGAAATTCAGACCGTAGAGCTCCAAAAGCGGTAAAAAATTACGCAAAAGCTAATCCACATGCTATGGGAGCTTGGACTGCAGATTCAAAAACTCACGTAGCTTCAATGGAAAGTGGTGATTTTTACGGAAGTGAAAAATCATTGACTTTAACAGATGCAACTGATGTAAAAATCGAATTTGTTGCCAAAGATGGTACAACAACAATATTAAAAGCAAGTACTCCTTTGAAATCTGGAGAAATCATTGACAGTTCAGTTTTAAGCCTTAATGCTTTAAAATCTTTTGTAGCTAAAACAATTAAAGAAGCTAAAGAACAAAACATCTTACTTTCTGTTCACTTGAAAGCAACGATGATGAAAGTTTCAGATCCACTTATTTTTGGTGCTATTGTAGAGGTTTATTTTGCAGACGTATTTCAAAAATATGCTGCTTTATTTTCAGAATTAAACATCAATACTAGCAATGGTTTAGGTGATGTTTATGCTAAAATTGCTGGACATCCTATGCAAGCCGAAGTGGAAGCTGCTATTGCACAAGCTATCGAAAACGGCCCAGCTATAGCTATGGTAAATTCAGACAAAGGAATTACCAATCTTCATGTTCCTTCGGATGTGATTGTAGATGCCTCTATGCCTGCTATGATTCGTACTTCTGGTCAGATGTATAACAAAGACGGTAAGCAACAAGATACGGTAGCCATTATCCCAGACAGATGTTATGCTGGTGTTTATACTGCTACTATTGATTTTTGTAAAAAACACGGTGCCTTTGTTCCTACTACTATGGGAAGCGTTCCTAATGTAGGATTGATGGCGCAACAAGCGGAAGAATATGGTTCTCATGATAAAACGTTCCAAATGAAAGGAGACGGAGTTGTTCGTGTAGTCGATACAAACGGTACTGTTTTGATGGAACAAAATGTAGCAACAAAAGATATTTTCAGAATGTGTCAAGCGAAAGATGCTCCTATTCAAGACTGGGTTAAACTAGCGGTAAATAGAGCTCGTTTGTCTAATACTCCAGCTGTTTTCTGGTTGGATAGTAACAGAGCACATGATAGAGAAATAATTGTAAAAGTTCAGAAATATTTAAAAGACTACGATACAACTGGTTTAGACATTCAAATCCTAGATCCTATTGCAGCCACTAACTTCACATTAGAAAGAATCATCAAAGGATTAGACACTATTTCTGTAACCGGAAATGTATTACGAGATTATTTGACCGATTTATTTCCAATTTTGGAAGTAGGGACTTCAGCTAAAATGCTTTCTATTGTTCCTTTAATGAACGGTGGTGGTTTATTTGAAACTGGTGCTGGTGGATCTGCTCCAAAACACGTTGAACAATTTGTTGAAGAAGGTTATTTAAGATGGGATTCACTTGGTGAATTCTTAGCTTTAGCTGTTTCTTTAG
>CANEXR010000079.1 GCA_947443815.1 Flavobacteriaceae bacterium
AACAGGGAAAGGTTTTGCTATTGCTTCAGCAGCTTTAACTTCATTGGCTTTGTTTGCTGCTTATGTTACTTTTACTGGAATTGATGGAATCAATATTTTCAAAGCGCCAGTTTTAGCAATGTTATTTGTTGGTGGAATGATACCAGTAGTTTTCTCCGCATTAGCCATGAATTCTGTTGGAAAAGCAGCTATGGACATGGTGTATGAAGTACGTCGTCAGTTTAAGGAAATTCCAGGTATTATGGAAGGAACTGGAAAACCAGAATATGCAAAATGTGTTGATATTTCTACAAAAGCGGCCTTACGCGAAATGATGTTACCAGGAATTATGACTATAGGTTTTCCTATTGCTATTGTATTTTTAGGTAAATTAGTATATGGAGATAACAATCAGTTAATTGCCGAAATGCTAGGAGGTTATATGGCTGGGGTTACTGTTTCAGGTGTGCTTTGGGCAGTTTTTCAAAACAATGCAGGAGGTGCTTGGGATAACGCTAAGAAATCATTTGAAGCTGGAGTTATGATTAATGGCGAAATGACGTATAAAGGTTCTGATGCGCACAAAGCTGCTGTAACTGGTGATACTGTTGGAGATCCTTTCAAAGATACTTCAGGGCCATCAATGAATATTTTGATTAAATTGACGTGTTTGATTGGACTTGTTATTGCACCAATATTAGGAGATGGATCTAATGAACAATTTATTCCGAATTGTCCATTACCTCCTAAAGAGATGAAATGTACAATGGAAATGAAATCTTCAACTGACGGTATGATGGGCAAATGCGACATGTCTAAATGCGCTACTATGACCAAAGACGAATGTGCCAAAATGTGTGATAGTTTAAAATGTACGCCTGAGCAAAAAGAAATGTGTTTGTCTCATTATGACAAAAACGGAAAATTTGTTGAGCCAAAAGGAATGTCTTGTTGTGCTAAAAAAGGAGAACTCAAAAAAGAAGTTAAAGTGCAAATCACTAACAAAGATGGAAAAGCAACTGCCACTGTGACTAGTTCCGAAAATGGAAATCAAACTACTCAGGTTTTTGAAGGTTCATTAGACGAAGTTAAAGCTAAAGTAGAAGCTTTGAAATAAGAATCAATCTTTGTCAAAGTTGCTGACTTTGACAAAGGTTACTAGATAAAAAAAAACACCTCATTACTATTGTTTGTAATGAGGTGTTTTTTTGTTAAAATAAGTTTTTAATATCTTTTCAAATTATACTTTTTTAATTTTTGTTTTCAAATAAAACAGTCATAATTAGTGACTAAAACAACCCATTTAATTCCGCATCGATACGATTAAAAATATGTCCTAAATCTTCAGGATTGTCAACAAAGTTAATAGTATCAACATCAATAATTAATAATTTACCTCGATCATACGTGTGAATCCAAGCTTCATAACGCTCATTCAGTCGACTTAAATAATCAATAGAAATTGTAGATTCATACTCGCGTCCCCGTTTGTGAATTTGTCCTACTAAATTAGGGATAGAGCTTCTTAAATAAATCAATAAATCAGGCGGCTGTACCAAAGATTCCATTAATTCAAAAAGCGAAGAATAATTTTGAAAATCACGATTTGTCATTAAACCCATAGCATAAAGATTGGGTGCGAAAATATGCGCATCTTCATAAATGGTTCGGTCTTGAATTATTTTTTTGCCACTTTCACGAATTTGCATCACTTGACGGAAACGACTATTCAAGAAATAAATCTGTAAGTTAAAAGACCAACGCTCCATCTGATGGTAAAAATCATCCAAATAAGGATTGTCAACCACATCTTCAAAATGGGGTTCCCATTTGAAATGTTTCGCCAATAATCGGGTTAATGTTGTTTTTCCGGAGCCTATGTTTCCTGCTACTGCTATGTGCATTACGGTATTGTGATTTTATAATTTGTAATTCCTTCGTTTGTAAAAATAGATAAAATTTGGTCTTTGAAGTAGTATTTTGTAAAGGTTTTTTCTGAAATTTCGATTTCAAATCTCAAATTTTTACTTACATCTTCATAAAAGAGGTTATTATTTATACTATAAATGAATTGAGAATCATTACGGATTTCAATTAAATCAAAATCAGGAAGGATTCCTTTAAGTGTTATTTTTCCAAAGATATCACAAGAAAACCAATTGTTTTTTTGATCAATCCAATAAAAAGTATTCAAATCAGATTGATAGTATTTAATGTTTTCTGGAAATGAAGTAGAGATAGGTTTGTAGCTTTTTTTTAAATAATCATAAAGCCCAATTTGCTGATTCAAACTGTTGTAAAGCCACAGTTGGTTTTGAGTAGCCATTGCTACAGCACTTGCAACAATTGGAGTTGTATTTTCTGAAAAATTTATTTTTTGGGTTTCATTAAGTTGGTTGTCGAGTAGAACGACAGTGTTGAAAGCCTCATAAAACAAAACTATTTTTAAAGGATTCAGTAAGCTTACTTTTGTTATTTCTCCAAGCGCTGGATTTTTATATTCGAATGATTCCTTTTCGTTTGTTTTATGCAAAACATTATTTTTTACCGAATAGTAAAAACCAAATTGATCGTATCCTAGAAACGAATCCATGTCAATTGCCACTGAATTTATTTTTACAGCTTTAATTTTTGTGTTTTGCCCCAATCCAATAGCAATCCAAAAAACAGTTAAAAGGAGTGTGATATTTCTCATAAGCGAGCCAAATTACGAAAAAAAGCTCAGTTTTTCTGTTTTAATAGTGTACAAAAAACAAAAAACCATTCGTACTTGCCGAATGGTTTTATATAAAATGAGTTGGAATGATTACAATCCAAAAGCTGTTTTTACTTGCTCAACAAAATCTAATTTTTCCCAAGTAAACAATTCAACAGTAACTGTTTTTTCGTTTCCACCAGGAGCAGAAAAAGTCTTTGTAACTGTTTCTGGTGTACGTCCCATGTGTCCGTAAGCGGCAGTTTCACTATAGATTGGATTTCTTAATTTCAAACGTTGTTCGATAAAGTAAGGACGCATGTCAAAAATAGCTTCTACTTTTTTAGCAATTTCACCGTTTGTTAAATTTACTTTTGAGGTTCCGTAAGTATCAATAAAAATACCCATTGGTTTAGCAACACCAATTGCATACGAAACTTGTACTAAAATCTCATCAGCAATTCCAGCAGCAACCAAGTTTTTAGCGATATGACGAGTAGCATAAGCTGCACTTCTATCTACTTTACTTGGATCTTTTCCAGAGAAAGCACCACCACCGTGAGCGCCTTTTCCACCATAAGTATCTACAATGATTTTTCTTCCTGTAAGTCCAGTATCGCCATGTGGTCCTCCAATTACGAATTTCCCTGTTGGATTAATATGGTATTGGATTTTATCATTAAATAAATGAGCATGCGTTGGATTTTTAGCTATGATTCTTGGAATCAAAATTGTAACGATGTCTTTTTTGATTTTGGCTAACATACTAGCTTCTTCATCAAAATCATCATGTTGTGTCGAAATTACAATGGCATCAATGCGTGTTGGCTTATTGTCATCACTGTATTCTAAAGTTACTTGAGATTTAGCATCAGGGCGTAAATACGTAATTTCGTTGTTTTCACGTCTCAAAATAGCTAATTCCTGCAATAATTTATGGGATAAATCAAGTGCCAATGGCATATAATTTTCTGTTTCGTTCGTTGCGTAACCAAACATCATACCTTGATCTCCAGCACCTTGCTCTTCAGGATTTTTTCTATCAACCCCTTGATTGATATCAGCTGATTGTTCGTGTATAGCCGATAGAATTCCACAAGAATTGGCTTCAAACATGTATTCACTTTTAGTATAACCAATTTTGCGAATTACTTCACGGGCAATTTGTTGTACGTCTAAATAAGTATTTGATTTTACTTCACCAGCAAGGATTACTTGACCAGTTGTAACCAAAGTTTCGCAAGCTACTTTTGAATCTGCATCAAAGGCTAAAAAGTTGTCGATTAATGCATCCGAAATTTGATCTGCAATTTTGTCTGGATGTCCTTCGCTTACAGATTCTGACGTAAATAAATAGGCCATAATAAATTATTAGTTTAAAAATTAATCGAGAAAAAATAATTGCTAGAAAGTGCTAAAGGAGAGTTTCTGCTTTAGCATTTTTCTACTGAAATTTTTCAGTATTCACAATGAATTTGTTTCATTATGAAGAGGTTGCAATCAGTTCAAATTTTTCCTCTTGTATTCGGGTGCAAATGTATGAAACCATTTTGAATTGCAAATTATTCTTCTCTTTTTTTTGATGTTAAAAAATTATATTAAAATTTACACCTTTAAGGTGCTATTTTGAGGATGTGTAACTTATGTATTATTTTTTTGAAAATTATTTGGATATGTAAATAATAGTTTGCACATTTGTTTCAACAAAAAGAGAAAAATGAAATTAAATGTGTGCAATATGTCAAAAGCCATTCAGGAAATATCCTGTGGGTCGTTTATTGCTTAAATTTTAATAAAAAATATACAGCAAAAGCCTCCCACAAAACGGGAGGCTTTTTTTTTGGAATAGATTACAAATAATACCACCATGAAAAATTTAAAACAAAAACAAATGAATGCTAGCTATGTCAAATCGATGATTTGTGCAAAAGCCATGGCATGTATTTGCGTCTGTTGATTCCGAAAGTATAAGTTTAGCACAACTTAAAAACCCTTTTGGATTCGTATCTAAAAGGGTTTTTTGCTTGGTATTGAACTCTCAGATTAAAACATTAAAACAAAAACTAATATTGTAAACTCAAAAAATTATGAATCCTTTAAAATTTTTCCCAAGAGCATTCTATTTACTAAAAAACTTTAGTTTTAGAACAAAAAAAGACAATCGTATAACCAATGAATTGACTCATCCAAGGTTTGAAGTAACCGCTATTAACGCAGTTGCTGAAAAAAAAGCTGCAAATTCTTTATTGTTTCAAATGTATTCTGATGAAAATGAAGCGCTTTTTATATAAAGAAGAAGCAATAATCAGGATGAAATTATATTGCAAGTGCCACAGTTAGTGCTCTGATGTGCTATTTTGAAACTTGCAATATATTTTTAAATAGAAAACCAAGGGTCCTAAAATTTGGTTGTTTGAAAAAATAGTAGTTAATTTGTGCCTTTAAGTTCAGAAACGTATTGAAATGTTATAAAGAAAGGCAGAGGGATTAGACCCGATGAAGCCTTAGCAACCCTTCGGTAAATCGAAGAAGGTGCTGCATTCTACCTTTAACTGATTTTTTTCAGCTATTAAAGGAAAGATAACGAATAAGAATTCCTCTAGTTTATTTCTAGCTTTCTTTCTAATATTTCCAGACACAAATCAAAAATTATAAAAGATTTGAAATTGGAAAATAAACCAACTCATATTGCCTTACAAAATTTCACTACCGAAAGTGGTGCTTTTTACGCTAGCCTAAACTTAAGTTTTCAAGTTTTTGGACCAGCTTTACACTCTGCCCCAATCGTTTTGGTGAATCATGCATTGACAGGAAATTCTCAAGTTGTGGGAGCTACCGGTTGGTGGAACGATTTAGTTGGAGATCATAAAACAATTGATACCCGTAAATATACCGTTTTAGCATTTAATGTTCCAGGCAATGGATTTGACGGACATTTACTTGAAAATTATTTGGATTTTAATACTAGAGACATAGCTAGGATTTTTATTGATGGGATTAAATGTATTAAAATTAGACAATTGTATGCTATTATTGGCGGTTCAGTAGGAGGGGGAATTGCTTGGGAAATGGCAGCTTTAGAACCTAGAATTACCCAACATTTAATCCCGATTGCAAGCGATTGGAAAGCAACAGATTGGTTGATTGCGAATTGTTTTTTGCAGGAGCAAATTTTAAATAATTCGCTAAAACCTATTGAAGATGCTAGGATTCACGCCATGTTGTGTTATAGAACACCGGAATCTTTCAAAGCTAAATTTCAAAGAACTACAAACGAGGAATTGGCTATTTTTAATGTAGAAAGCTGGTTGCGTCATCATGGTGATAAATTGCAAAAAAGGTTTCAATTGGCTTCGTATAAAATGATGAATCAATTATTACGAACAATTGATATTACAAGAAACAAAGGTTCTTTTGAAGAAGTAGCGTCAAAGATAGAAGCATACATTCATATTATAGGTATTGATTCGGATTTGTTTTTTACCGCAAAGGAAAACAAAGCAACTTTTGAAGAACTAAAAAAATATAATAACAAGGTGTCGTATCAAGAAATAAAATCCATTCATGGGCACGATGCTTTTTTGATCGAATACAAACAATTAGATAATTTACTGGCTTCTATTTTTTAGCTGTAAAACTATAACAAACACAAAATGAAAGTATTAAAATTTGGAGGCAAATCATTGTCCAATGGAGAAGGATTACAAAAGGTTGTTGCCATTATTACAGACAAAGTCAATCAAGGAGAGAAAATTGCTGTTGTCGTTTCTGCAAGAGGAAATGCTACGGATGAATTAGAAAGAATTTTAGGAATTGCCTCTAGAAATGGAGATTACAAAACGGTTTTCGAAGCGTTTAAAACGGAACAACAAGCTGATTTTGCAGATGTGGATTTGTCAGAAGAATTTAATGTCTTGGAAAAACTTTTTGAAGGCGTAAGTTTAATAGGAGATTATAGCACCAAAATTAAAGATCAAATTCTTTCAAAAGGGGAATTGCTTTCGGCCAAATTAGTGACAGCAATTTTGAAAAAAAATGGAGTAAATGCGTGTTTTGCAGATTCTAGAGAATTGCTAAAAACCGATTCTAAATTTGGCGATGCCCAACCTTTAGAACAAATTTCGAAAAAAAATGTGATTCAGTTTTTCAAACAAAACAATGAAACTGTAAATATTATAACAGGTTTTATTGGTTCGAATTCAAAAAACGACACTACCACTTTAGGTAGAAATGGGAGCAATTACACGGCTTCTTTAATTGCCAATTATCTTGATGCCGAAGAGCTTCAAAATTATACCCATGTTGATGGAATTTATACGGCAAATCCTGATTTGGTTGCCGATGCTAAAAAAATTGACTACTTAACTTTTAATGAAGCCAATGAATTAGCCAATTTTGGAGCAACAATATTGCACGCTAAAACTATTATTCCTTTATTGGAAAAAAATATTCCGCTTCGTATTTTGAACACATTCAATCACGAAAATAAAGGGACATTAATACGTTCAAATGCTAGTAAAGAAGGAATTAAAACTCTTTCGGTTTTAGAGAATGTAGCATTAGTCAACTTAGAAGGAAGAGGGTTGCTAGGAAAAACAGGAGTTGATGCCCGAATTTTTAGAGTAATGGGTGATAATAATATCAGTGTGAGTATTATTTCGCAAGGTTCTTCTGAAAGAGGTATTGGATTAGTGGTGGATGCTGATAAAGCAACTAAAGCGATGATAGAATTAGAAAAAGAATTCGAAAATGATTTCTATTCAAAAGACGTCAATAAAATTTCGGTGACGGATAATGTTTCGGTGATTTCTATTATTGGTCAGGATTTGAGCACTTTTCATAAGCCTTACACAGCATTGATAAAAAATAAAATTGTTCCAATTCTTTTTAACAATACGGTTACAGGTAAAAACGTGAGTTTGGTGGTGAATAAAGCACAACTTCACAAAGCTTTGAACGTAATTCATGGTGAAATTTTTGGAGTTTCGAAGAAAATAAACATTGCCATTTTTGGACATGGTTTAGTAGGCGGAACTTTGATTAATCAAATCTTAGAATCTGCGGCGACTATTGAAAAAAGAAAAGATATTAAACTCAATGTTTTTGCAATAGCGAACTCAAAAAATGTATTGTTGAATAAAAATGGAGTGACACCAAATTGGAGAAATGAAATTCAAAATAATGGTTTTTCTTATAAAATAGAGGATGTTATTGCTTATGCGAATGAACATCATTTAGAAAATTTGATTGCCATAGATAATACCGCAAGTGCCACTTTTGTTGAAAATTACATTCCTTTGGTAGAAAGCAGTTTTGACTTGATTTCTTCGAATAAAGTAGCGAACACTTTAAGTTATGGTTTTTATAAAAAACTGCGAAAAGTATTGGCAGACAATCAAAAAAATTATTTGTATGAAACCAATGTAGGCGCTGGATTGCCCCTTATTGACACCATAAAATTATTGCATCTTTCAGGGGAAAATATCACTAAGATAAAAGGGGTTTTTTCAGGAACATTGAGTTATTTATTTAATAATTTCTCAGCAAAAGATGCTCCTTTTAGTGAAATTTTGAAAGAAGCAATTGATAATGGCTATACCGAGCCTGACCCAAGAGAAGATTTATGTGGGAATGATGTGGGTCGAAAATTATTAATTTTGGCAAGAGAATTGGATTTGCAAAACGAATTTGAAGAAATTGCCATTCAGAATTTAATTCCAGAACATTTAAGAGAAGGAAGTGCTTCAGAATTTCTGACAAAGTTGAAAGAATTTGATTCAGTTTACGCTGCTATTAAAGAAAATCAAGCACCCAATCATGTGTTGCGATACATAGGTGAATTGTCAGGAGATTTGCAAGGAGACAAAGGGAATCTGGAAGTAAAATTAGTCTCGGTTCCTTCAGATACAGCCTTGGGTGGATTGAAAGGTTCTGATTCTTTCTTTGAAATTTATACGGAATCATACGGAGATAGACCCATTGTAATTCAAGGAGCAGGAGCAGGATCGGCAGTAACAGCGAGAGGTGTTTTTGGAGATATTTTGAGATTGTCGGATAAAGGGTAATGCTTAAAGATTAACGATTTTTTTAAAAAATAATAATAATTCTCCAGTTTTGGTTTCTTTTTTTAGAGAGGGCTTTGGAGAGGAAAATAGATAATAATGAAAATAACATTAGACAGAGTAAACGAAAATTTCCACTTTAAATTAAAAAACGAACGTGGGCATATTGTAGATGTGGATAGTAGAGCGGAGTTTGGTGGTAGTGATTTAGGCGCAAGTCCAATGGAATTAGTATTGATGGGTGTTGCAGGTTGTAGCGCCATTGATATGATTTCGATTCTAAAGAAACAACGGCAAGAAATTACTTCTTTTAGAGCTGAGGTTGAAGGCGAGCGTGTACAAATGGGCGAGGCTAAACCTTTCAAAGATATTCACATTGTGTTTTATTTAGAAGGCCCAATTAATGAAGACAAAGCGGCGAGAGCAGCACAACTTTCTTTCGAAAAATACTGTTCCGTTTCTAAAACATTAGAGCCAACAGCAACCATACATTATAAAGTAGTTTTGAATAATAAATCATTATAGTTTAATTAAAGCAATTGGATTAGAATTGTCCAACAACTTTAAAACTTAAACTTTAAACTAAAAATAAAATGAGCGAACAAGAATTTGGTTTTGAAACCCAAGCCATCCGTACCCAAATAGAAAGGTCACAATATTTAGAACATTCTGTACCATTATATTTAACATCAAGTTTTGTATTTGAAGATGCTGAAGATATGCGAGCCTCTTTTGCAGAAGAGAAAGACAGGAATATTTATAGCCGTTACAGCAATCCAAATACCAACGAATTTATAGAGAAAATTTGTAAAATGGAAGGTGCTGAATCGGGTTTTGCCTTTGCTTCTGGAATGGCGGCTGTGTATTCAACTTTGGCAGCTTTGTTGAATTCAGGAGACCACATTGTTTCGGCAAGTAGTGTTTTTGGAGCAACACATTCATTGTTCATCAATTATTTTCCAAAATGGGGAATTGAAACATCGTATTTTGATATTGATAAGCCTGAAACCATTGAAAGTTTTATAAAGCCAAACACAAGGATTCTTTTTGCAGAATCTCCAACCAATCCAGCGGTAGATATTATCGATTTGGAACTGTTAGGGACTATTGCCAAAAAGCATAATTTGATTTTGATTATCGACAATTGTTTTGCAACACCTTATTTGCAGCAACCGATAAAATGGGGGGCAAATTTGGTAGTGCATTCAGCAACAAAATTGATAGATGGTCAGGGTAGAGTTTTGGGTGGAATTACCGTTGGAGATGCTGAATTGATTCAAAAAATTTATTTATTTTCTCGACTTACCGGTCCTTCCTTATCTCCATTTAATGCTTGGGTATTGTCAAAAAGTCTAGAAACGCTAGCGATTCGTTTAGATAGACATTGTGAAAATGCCTTGAAAGTGGCTGAGTTTTTGGAAAGTCATCCTCAGGTTAATAAAGTGAAGTATCCTTTCTTGAAATCACATCCGCAATATGAAATTGCTCAAAAACAAATGAAATTAGGGGGGAACATAGTTGCATTTGAAATAAAAGGCGGAATAGAAGCAGGAAGAGCTTTCTTAGATAAAATAAAATTGTGTTCATTATCTCCCAATTTGGGTGATACCAGAACGATTGTTACACATCCGGCATCAACAACACACAGTAAATTGTCTGTTGAAGAACGTTTGGCGGTAAGCATCACGGATGGTTTAGTTCGTGTTTCTGTAGGATTGGAAACTGTTAAAGATGTAATTGCCGATTTGAAGCAGGCTTTGGATTAATTTTATAATTTTTAGCTTTGTCAAAGTTTTTAGACTTTGACAAAGCTTTCGATATATTTTACGATATTTGATTTCATATTTGGTAAACTATACATTTATTTTATGAAATTAAAAATCGTTTCTTTGGGTCTTTTTTTATTGATTTTGATGAATTTAATATCTTGTAATCAGGCTAATTCAAATTATAAAAGTTCCGTGCGAGACGCTTATAATGATAGTGTTTCCAAAAGTTGTAAACTAAAAGCGTTAAAAGTTAAAAAAGGTATTGAAGTTCTTCCAGATTATATAAAGGTTATTTCGGTAAT
>CANEXR010000080.1 GCA_947443815.1 Flavobacteriaceae bacterium
ATTTCTTTATCACCCCAGTTTACTAATTCTGGGTCCGTTTTTTTTAAAGTACCCGCTAAAGCAATAGTCGTGATTTTTTTATTTTCAGATTGTATCAGTTGCTCTGGTGTAGCCCCTAACCAAATCCCGATTTTTGGATGAAAAAAGCAGTAAACAAAAGTAGTTGAATACAATTGGACTAATTGTTCAAAAATGGCAAACAAATCAAAATCAACCAATTCTACTGATTCTTTTCGGGACAGAACTACTTTTTTAAACGCCTCATTTTGTATCGCTTGAATCCCATTTTTTACCAGATTTTCAAAGGCTTTTTTTTCTAATTTATTAGGAGAAATTAGAGTTTCTTTTTTAGAAATTAGAGTTTCTTTTTTATTGCAAAAACCTGTCACTATTTCAGATTGATTTTCTGGAATAAAATAGTTTTCTTTTCCATCAAAAGAAGCAAAAACAAAACCTTTTTCAGTAAAATCTGCTATTGAATATAAAATATCATTTTGTTGAAAAACACCAATAACAGTTGCGGAATTAGGCTTGCAATACAATATAAAAGGAAGGTTTTGTACAAATTGATTTTTAGCTTTATCTAAAAGGTCTTTCATTATTTATTGTCTAATTTTCTTCTTGGCAAAACCATGTTTGTCAATTTGCATAGCGAAATCAAATTACCTGATTCATCCGTAATTCTGATTTCCCAAAGATGAATACTTTTTCCTTTATGAATAATTCTTGCAGTTGCAGTTACGATTCCTTCGCGCTTTGCTTTGAGATGATTGGCAGAGATTTCAATTCCACGAACTTCACTGAGTTCTGAATTTACATACAACATAGAAGCTGCACTACCCACACTTTCAGCTAATGCAACCGAGGCGCCACCGTGTAACAATCCCATAGGTTGGTGAACCGATGGATTTACTGGCATTGATGCTACCAAATAATCTTCGCCAGCATCAATATATTCTATATTTAAAGTTTGCATCAATGTGTTTTTTGAAACCTGATTGCAGTATTTAAGTATTTTTTCTTTGTCGAATGTCATATTTTTTACTTTAAAAATGTAAATTTAAAGAAAAGATACCTTAGAAAACAGCAAAAAAACTGTTTTATAAAAGCATTTGTTTAATTCGCTATTAATCAAATTAGTTTTTTCCTATTTTTACAAAAAATCTATCGAAATGCGTTTCATCACTTTACTATTTTTTACAGGACTATTATTAACCATTTGCTCTTGCCGAAGTGATTTTGAAACCATAGCCAGTTCAGGAGATTTGGCCTTTTCAAAAGATACCATTTATTTAGATACCGTTTTTACCAATATTGGTTCAAGCACTTATTCTCTAAAAGTCTACAATCACAGTAAAAAAGACATTACTATTCCGAATATACAACTCGAAAAAGGATTAAGTTCAAAATACCGAATGACTGTAGACGGAATGCAAGGAAACTCAGGAAAAATATTCAAAGATGTAACGCTCTTGGCAAAAGATAGTTTGTACATTTTTATCGAAACAACTGCTAATAGTGCAGATGCAAATCCTACTGATTTTTTATATACCGACCAAATTCTGTTTGACAGCGGAACCAATCTTCAAAAAGTAGCATTAGTCACTTTAATACAAGACGCCATTTTTTTATATCCGCAACGTTTTGATGACGGAACAACAGAAACACTACCTATAGGCGACCAAGAAATTAACGGTTTTTATTTAAATGAAAACGACCCAATCAATGGTAATGAACTCCTATTTACCAACCAAAAACCCTATGTGATTTATGGATATGCTGCCGTTCCTTCTGGGAAAACAGTAACTTTTGAAGCAGGTTCCAGAGTTTATTTTCATGCTGATTCAGGGCTGATTGTTGCCAATAATGCCAGTATTCAAGTCAATGGAAGCACCTCAACAACCAACAAACTCGAGAACGAAGTCATTTTTGAAGGCGATCGATTAGAACCTGATTTTTCTGATGTCCCGGGACAATGGGGAACTGTTTGGTTAACCGATGGAAGCACCAACAACACCATCAATCACCTAACCATCAAAAATGCAACTATCGGATTATTGATTCAAAATAATGACGCCACAACAGTACAACTAAAAAATACCCAGATTTACAACAGTTCTAATTACGGAATTTTAGCCCAAACTGCAAAAATAGAAGGCGAAAACCTAGTGCTAAATAATGCAGGACAAGCCAGTTTAGCCTGCTCGTATGGAGGGAATTATACGTTTACCCATTGCACTTTCAATAATGATTGGAACAGCGCACAACAAGTGGCAGTTTCTTTGAGCAATTACAGTACAGGCGCAATTCCAGAAACTAAAGATTTGACCGAAGCGACTTTTAACAATTGCATCATTTATGGTTCCTATTCAAATGAAATGATTTTGAATAAAAAAACTGAATCTGCATTCCAATATCAATTCAATAATTGTTTGATTAAATTCGATAATGTTTCAAATTCCTTTAGCAATCATCCTGATTATCAGTTTGAAACAGACCCAATCCACTATAATGCGATACTTTTAAACAAAGACCCAAAATTCTTTTCAGTTTCTCAAAATAAATTCAATATCGATGAGACTTCTTCCGCTTTCGCAAAAGGGAATTCGGCTTATCTAATCCCGTTGGATGTTATAGGCAATACAAGAAGTTTACCTCCTGACTTGGGCGCTTATCAAAATAAACCCTTTCCGAAATAATTTATAAAAGTCTTTGCTTTTCACATTTGCTCTTACTATTTATTTAAACTAAATTTGCATCGCAATACAACAAACACTACAACAATGATTCATTTCTTTGAAAACCAAAGCAAAACTGTTTTTGCCGTACAAACGCAAAACGAAATTTCGGCTCAAGACATTTCAAAACTCAACTGGCTTTTTGCTGATTCCAATAAAATAGAAAAATCCGTATTGTCGGATTTTTTTGTTGGTCCTCGCGCCACCATGATTACTCCTTGGAGTACTAACGCCGTTGAAATTACCCAAAATATGGGCATTCAAGGAATTATTAGAATCGAGGAATTTCATCCAGCTACAGCTGATTTTTCAGATTTTGACCCGATGCTTTCGCAAAAATATACCGAGTTAAACCAAGCCATTTTTACTATCAATGTACTTCCTGAACCTATTTTGGATATTGAAGACATTGCTGGTTTTAACAAATCCGAAGGTTTATCATTAAGCGCAGAAGAAGTGACTTACTTGGACAACTTAGCTATAAAATTAGGCCGAAAATTAACGGATTCTGAGATTTTTGCCTTCTCACAAGCCAATTCAGAACATTGCCGTCATAAGATTTTCAATGGTACTTTTGTTATTGATGGTGTAGAAAAAGAAACTTCTCTTTTTAAATTAATCAAAAAAACATCACAGGAAAACCCTAACGATATTGTTTCGGCTTACAAAGACAATGTGGCTTTTGTAAAAGGACCAAGAGTTCAGCAATTTGCTCCAAAAACTGCTGACAAACCTGACTTTTATGAAGTAAAAGAATTTGATTCCGTTATCTCATTAAAAGCTGAAACACATAATTTTCCAACAACAGTAGAACCTTTCAATGGTGCTGCTACAGGTTCAGGAGGAGAAATTAGAGATCGTTTGGCAGGTGGTCAAGGCTCATTGCCAATGGCAGGGACAGCGGTTTATATGACTTCCTATTCGAGATTAGAAAAAAATCGCGAATGGGAGAACGCAGTTGCAGAAAGAAAATGGTTGTACCAAACACCAATGGATATTTTAATCAAAGCTTCGAATGGGGCATCTGATTTTGGAAATAAATTTGGGCAACCGCTAATTACAGGTTCTGTTTTGACTTTTGAACATGAAGAAAACAACCGCAAAATTGGATATGATAAAGTAATCATGCAAGCGGGTGGAATTGGTTATGGAAAATTAGATCAAGCCATCAAAAAGAAACCACAAGAGGGCGATAAAATCGTTATTTTGGGTGGAGAAAATTATAGAATTGGAATGGGTGGAGCAGCAGTTTCATCAGCAGACACAGGTGCTTTTGGTTCAGGAATTGAATTAAATGCCATACAACGTTCCAATCCAGAAATGCAAAAAAGAGCGGCTAACGCCATTCGTGCTTTGGTTGAAAGTGACAACAATCCTATTGTTTCAATTCACGATCACGGAGCAGGAGGACATTTAAACTGTCTTTCTGAATTAGTTGAAGAAACAGGTGGTTTAATTGATTTAGACAAATTGCCTGTAGGAGATCCAACCCTTTCTGCAAAAGAAATCATTGGTAATGAATCCCAAGAACGAATGGGACTAGTTATCGGTCAAAAAGACATCGCTATTTTGCAACGAATTGCAGACAGAGAGCGTTCGCCAATGTATCAAGTAGGTGATGTGACGGGTGATCATCGCTTTACATTCGAGTCAAAAACTACTGGATTAAAACCGATGGATTATGCTTTGGAAGATTTCTTTGGTAGTTCTCCAAAAACGGTAATGACTGACAAAACAATAGATAGAAATTATACTGATGTAGCGTATTCAATAGCTGATTTTGAAAGCTATTTACAAGATGTTTTACGATTAGAAGCAGTAGCTTCAAAAGATTGGTTAACCAATAAAGTCGATCGTTGTGTAGGTGGAAAAGTAGCCAAACAACAATGTGCAGGTCCCTTACAATTACCATTAAATAATTGTGGTGTCATGGCATTGGATTATCAAGGAATTGAAGGAATTGCTACTTCGATAGGACACTCCCCTATTGCCTCTTTGATTGATCCCGTTGCTGGTACAAGAACTGCTATTGCAGAATCTTTATCTAATATTGTTTGGGCTCCAATTAAAGACGGTTTAAAAGGAATATCCCTATCTGCTAACTGGATGTGGGCATGTAAAAACGAAGGTGAAGATGCCCGTTTGTATGCCGCCGTTGAAGCATGTTCTGAATTTGCAATCGAATTAGGAATCAATATTCCAACAGGAAAAGATTCTCTTTCGATGAAACAAAAATATCCAAACGATGAAGTAATTGCTCCAGGAACGGTAATTATCTCCGCAGGTGGAAATTGTATTGACATCAAAAAAGTAGTAGAGCCTGTGTTGCAAAAAGACGGTGGTTCTATTTATTATATTAATTTATCGCAAGATGATTTCAAATTGGGAGGTTCTTCTTTTGCACAAATTAGAAATACGATTGGAAAAGAAACCTCGACTATTAAAGATGCTTCTTTCTTCAAAAATGCTTTTAATACCCTTCAAGAATTAATTTTAGACAATCAAATTCTAGCGGGACATGATATAGGAAGTGGTGGTTTGATTACTACTTTACTGGAAATGTGTTTTGCCGATGTGAATTTGGGCGCCAAAATTGATTTCTCTGTTTTCGAAGAAAAAGACATCATCAAATATCTTTTTGCCGAAAACATTGCTGTAGTTTTCCAAGCCAATTCAGACGAAGCGGTTGAAGCTAAATTGAAAGCAAATAATCTCACTTTCCATAAAATTGGTTCAGTTACTTCAACTGAAACTTTAGACCTTGGACATTTGACTTTGGATGTAAAAAAATACAGAGACATTTGGTTTGAAACTTCTTATTTATTAGATCAAAAACAAGCTAAAAACGGAACAGCAAAAGCACGTTTTGAGAATTACAAAAACCAGGCTTTGAACTATACTTTTCCTGCACATTTTACAGGAAAAAAACCTGTTATAGACACTTCTAAACCAAAACCAAAAGCTGCTATTATTCGTGAAAAAGGAAGTAATTCTGAACGTGAAATGGCAAACGCAATGTATCTAGCCGGATTTGATGTAAAAGACGTCCACATGACCGATTTGATTTCGGGACGTGAAACACTGGAAGATATTCAGTTTATTGGTGCAGTTGGAGGATTCTCTAATTCGGATGTTTTAGGTTCTGCCAAAGGTTGGGCTGGTGCTTTCAAATACAATGAAAAAGCAAATACAGCCTTGAAAAATTTCTTCAAAAGAGAAGATACGTTATCGGTCGGCATTTGTAATGGGTGTCAATTGTTTATGGAATTAGAAATGATTAATCCAGAGCATGAAGTACACGGAAAATTACTTCACAATGAAAGTCATAAACACGAAAGTATTTTTACTTCTGTAGAAATTCAAAAGAATAATTCAGTGATGTTATCTTCATTAGCGGGAAGCACACTTGGAGTTTGGGTTTCGCATGGGGAAGGAAAATTCAATTTACCAGAACCTGAGGCTAACTACACTATTGTTGGAAAATATGGATACGAAGGATATCCTGCTAATCCAAATGGTTCAGACTTTAATACCGCGATGCTGTGCGACAAAACAGGACGCCATTTGGTTATGATGCCACACATTGAGCGTTCAACGTTTCAATGGAACTGGGCTCATTATCCAAAAGATAGAAATGACGAAGTTTCTCCTTGGCATGAAGCGTTTGTAAATGCTAGAAAGTGGATGGATAAAATTTAAATCATAATTAATTCTTTATTTGTAATTTAAATTACAATTTTAAGACTATTTTAAGCTGTTTTTATAAGCCGATTTAATACTTATAATATATTTGCTGGATGGGAAAACTAAATTTAAAACTGACTATACTAATTTTAATATGTAGTATAAGTCAGTTTTCTTTTGCACAAAAATTAGGACAAATAAAAGGAACTGTTTCAGATGGAAAAACAGCTATTGAACTTACAGAAGTTGTTTTAAAAAACAGTGCCGATTCAACAAAAATTGTATCTTATACAATAACTGATGTTTCTGGAAATTTCTCTTTAGACAACTTACCTACAAGGGAATATCAATTACTATTTAAATTAATTGGATATAAAACAGTCATTCAAAAAATAAAAATTACCGATAAAAATCCAATTATTTCATTAGGTACTGTTGTCTTACAAAATGATCCTAATTTATTAAAAGCGGTTGTCGTTACCTCTCAAAAAAAATTGATTCAAAAAACATCTGAAGGTATTATTTTTAATGTTGGAGCCAATATTTCACAAATAGGTGGTACAACAACTGATTTACTCAAAAATATCCCTACCGTATCTGTTGATGCAGATGGAGCGATATCGCTAAGAGGAAAAACACCTTTAATTTTGATAAACGGTAAAAATTCAGCAATTACGAATATTGACCAAATTGCAGCAAGCAGTATCGAAAGTATTGAAGTAATTACAAATCCCACCGCAAAATACGATGCGAATGCTGAAAGTGGCATCATTAATATTAAACTTAAAAAAAACAATCAAAATGGCATCAATGGAGCTGTTGTTTTAGGAGCAGGATTTGGTGCTAAAGGAAGAATTAATAGTTCGGTGCTTTTGAATCATAAAACAGAAAAATGGAATTTTGGTTTGGGTTATGACAATCGTTTTGCTGGAAGAACTAAAAAAATAAAAGGAAGTAGAACCAATTACTTCATCACTGATGAGCATTTTATTGAACAACAAAGAAATGACGAACGAACAGAACAATTGCAAAATTTAAAATTCAATATTGATTTTTCACCTAATGATAAAAATAATTTTTCATTTGAAGCAATAGCTAATAAAGAAGGTCAGGATAATGATGAAACATTAAAAACATTAATTAAAAAAGCGGACTTTAGTTTTTTCTCCAACAACACAAGGCATTCTTTAGAGTTAGAGCGCTCAAAAGTGGGTGAATTAGCATTCAATTACGATAGAAATTTTTCGGACAATCGAAAAAGTCTAACGGCTAGTATTACTTCTTCTTTTAATAAAGACAGGGAAAATACGGGCATTGACACGTACAATTATAATGAAAGTAATGCTCAAATTGGGGAGGTCTTTCTACAAAAAACACATAATTATGAAGATGAAAATGTAACCAATGCCATATTTGATTATTCGTTTCCTATTACTGAAAAATCAAATATTGAAACAGGGTATAAAGGAACATTCCGGTTTTTTAATTCTGATTTTCAAAGTGCCGATTATAGCAACAAGGAATATGTAATCAATCCTTCTTCTAGCAACATGTTCAAATTTAATGAACAAATAAATGCGGTTTATGGAATGTTAAATTCGTTCTTGGGTAATCCCGAAAATCCAAAATGGAAATACAATTTTGGACTTCGTATTGAGCAAGTTTCCAACAACGGCAAAACACAAAATAATAGCACTGAATTTTCAAACAGCTATCTAAAATCGTTCCCTTCAGCTTCATTACAATTGAATTTAAAAACAGATGAATCTTTAAAAATTAGCTATAGCAAACGCATTAATCGTCCTGAGTTAGATCAACTCAATCCCTTTTTAGATATTACCGACGCGCTAAATCCTCATACTGGAAATCCTTATTTAAAACCTGAAATCATCAATATTGGCGAACTAAGTTATAGCAAAGAGTGGCCAAAATATTCCATTTCAACGAATGGTTTTTATCGCAATGCCACCAATACCATTAAACAATATTCCGAACTACAAGAAAATGGAATTGTTTTATTATATCCTAAAAATTTTGGAAGTACCATAACCTATGGAGTAGAAACTATTTTTAATTTGAAACCCTTTGGATTTTATGATGCAAATATTAGTCTTACAGGATTTCAACAAAATATTGACGGTTCAAATGTAGCCTTAGATGTAGTTAGCAAAGCGTTTAATTGGTACGGAAAAATAATCAATAACTTTGTTCCTTGGCATGGAGGAAAATTACAACTAATTGGAAATTACAATTCGGCCTTGGCAACAGCACAGGGAAAAAGAATTGCTCTTTATAATATAGACCTGGGGTTTCAACAAAAATTAGGCACAGGAAATGCACGATTAGGGCTAGCCATTACAGATGTATTTAATACCTTGAAAAGTGGCTATATCAATAACACTTCAAGTTTTACCAATAATAGAACCTCAAAAGCCGATACCAGAGCCTTAATGCTTACTTTCGCTTATACTTTTAAATCCACTTTTAAAGAAAATCTGTTAGAAAATCAGTTTACACCCGAATATTAATTCTTTGAATTTGTATTAAATAACTTCAATTCTAAAAAAACATATTCCTATTGCAGAATGTGTTTTTTTTATTTGCAATCCGTTTGTATCTTGCTAAAAATAAAATAACAAAAAAAAGAGAGTTGCTTAAATCAATTTTCCAAACCCTAAATCTATCCAAATAATATCCATGAAAACTAAAAGCCTTTCTTTACTTCTAATTTTCCTTATCCTAAACGTCACCCAAACGCATGCACAAATTAAACCGACAAAAATTGATACTAAAAATAAAGAACGTTACATAACTACAACGATTGGTTATCCAATTATAGGTATTTATTATTATTTAAATAAAAAAGAGCCTACAACTCAACTCAATGAAAATGGCACTGGAGTTTTACAAAATGAAGACCTTTCAAAAGAGAACATTATTTGGGGAATCGAATGTTCTCAATCCGGGATTCCAATCTTGCAAGAAGGTTTTGACAGTGCGGCTTATTCTTTTTGGTATAAAAAAGAAAAATTAAGTCCTTTAGAATCAGAAGAAAAAGAAGAATGGAGCTATCAATCTTTTACCATTCATTTTAACAAAAAGAAAATATTTATTTCTGGAGATCGGGTAAAAGAGTATGTAGAACTTGAATTAAAAAAGTAAAAAAGCAATTAGTTTTAAGAATCTATTTTATTCATTTACAATTCAAAAAGCAACTAAAATTGTTGTATTTTAAATTATAAAATTCTAAATTTAAGAAATCGATTTCGCTGAATGCCACTATTCTAGTTTAGAGTAAAAACAATTAGTTTCTAAAAACTGAATATTGTAAACATTTTTTATTTAATTTGCCAAAAAAATCAACGTTTTACAATGACAAATATCACCCGCCTTTTCGATTTTGCATACCACCAATTAGAAAAATACAATATTCAAGATGCTTTAGTAACAAAGCAAAATGGTGTTTGGGTAAAGACTTCGACACAGGACTATATAGATAAAGCTAATGCTATTTCAAGAGCTTTGTTAAAATTGGGTATCCAAAAAAATGACAAAATCGCTATTATTTCTTCCAATAATAGAACTGAATGGCATATTATGGATGTTGGTGTCTTGCAACTTGGAGCACAGAATATTCCAATCTATCCCACAATTTCTGAAACTGATTATGAATATATTCTGAATCATTCAGAAGCTATTTATTGTTTTGTTTCCGATGAAGAGGTGCTACGAAAAGTAAATTTAATAAAACACAATGTTCCAAATCTAAAAGAGATTTTTTCTTTTAATGAAATTGAAGGGTGCAAAAATTGGTCCGAATTACTAACATTAGGAAGCGATACAAGCAATCAAGATGTAGTAGAAGAACGCAAAAAAGCAGTTAATCCATACGATTTAGCTACTATAATATATACTTCTGGGACTACAGGTAGGCCAAAAGGCGTTATGCTTTCTCACAATAATATTGTCTCAAATGTATTAGATAGTGCCTCCAGAATTCCTTTTGATCAAGGAAAAAGTCGGGCTTTGAGTTTCTTACCAATTTGTCATATTTACGAACGAATGGTGACCTATATCTATCAATTTTACGGTTCCTCGATATATTTTGGAGAATCGATTGAAAAAATTAGTGACAACATAAAAGAAGTTAGACCTACAGTAATGACGGGAGTTCCGCGTCTTATTGAGAAAGTTTATGAAAAAATTATAGCCAAAGGTTCCGAACTGACCGGTATAAAAAAGAAGCTTTTTTTCTGGGCAATCAATATTGGTTTGCGTTATGAACCTTATGGAGCAAATGGTTTTTGGTATGAATTACAACTTAAAATTGCTCGAAAACTTATTTTCAGTAAATGGAAAGAAGGATTAGGCGG
>CANEXR010000081.1 GCA_947443815.1 Flavobacteriaceae bacterium
CAATTCGGGCAAACAAATCCTACAGACGAAGAAGTACAAGGAATTGTTGCTAGAGTGTTGTCAAACCAAGACGAAGTAAAAAGACTTTCGGATCAAGTTGTAGCAGCTAAATTGTTGGAATTGTTCAAAGAAAAAGCAAATCCTAGCACGAAAGAAGTTACTTATGATGAGTTTATTGCTGCTTCTTACGGAGAATAAATAGTAGTCATAAAGTCAAAAGTTATAAAGTCAAACGCGGAAAAATAGAAAACAATTTTCTAAATTATTCAAATTTTAAGATTTTATTACAAAGGCGAAACAATAAAAAATAGTTATATTTGAGCGTCAGAAAAAATATTTTTTGACGCTCTTTATGTTTAAAAATTTAAGGTTAAAAGTTCCAAGTTGAGCCACCTTAAATTTTAAACCTTAAACTTTAAACTTTTCAAAAAATGAACTACGGTAAAGAATTTAAAAAATTTGCAACAAAGCACCAAGGAGTAAACGCAATGTACTATGATAAAATCGTAGCTGCAATGAATCCAAAAAATATGACTCCTTATATCATTGAAGAACGACAGTTGAATATATCTCAATTGGACGTTTTTTCGAGATTGATGATGGACCGAATTATTTTCTTGGGAACAGGAATTGACGATCAAATTGCTAATATTGTTCAAGCACAATTATTATTCTTAGAAAGTGCCGATGCTTCCAAAGACATTCAGATTTATTTGAATTCGCCAGGCGGAAGCGTTTATGCAGGATTGGGAATTTATGATACGATGCAATACATCAAACCAGATGTAGCAACAATTTGTACTGGAATGGCAGCTTCTATGGGAGCCGTGCTATTGTGTGCAGGTGCTGCAGGAAAACGTTCGGCATTACCACATTCAAGAGTTATGATTCACCAACCATCGGGTGGTGCTCAAGGAGTTGCAACGGATATGGAAATCAACTTGCGTGAAATGTTGAAACTGAAAGATGAGTTGTATAAAATCATATCACATCATTCAGGACAAACTTTTGAGAAAGTACATAACGACAGCGAACGGGATTACTGGATGATTGCCGAAGAAGCAAAGGCTTACGGAATGATTGATGAAGTTTTAATAAGAGGATAAATTACGAGTCAAAAGTCAAAAGTCGAAAGTCAGAAGCATTGCTCAGACTTTAGGACTTTTGACTTTAGGACATTAGACTAAAAGAATGGCAAAAGTAGTATTAGAATGTTCGTTTTGTGGAAGAAAAAAGCCAGAAACCAATTTGTTGATTGCGGGTATCAATGCACATATATGTGATAAATGTATTGAGCAAGCCCACGGAATTGTTTTAGAAGAATTAAAATCTAGCGGCAGTTCAAAATTAGTTGGAGATTTGATTTTGAAGAAACCAAAAGAAATCAGAGCCTTTTTGGATCAATATGTTATTGGCCAAGACCAAACTAAAAAAGTAATGTCGGTTGCGGTTTACAACCACTACAAACGATTGATGCAACAGCAATTAGACGATGAGGTTGAGATTGAAAAAAGCAACATCATCATGGTGGGGCAAACCGGAACAGGAAAGACATTAGTAGCAAAAACGATCGCGAAAATGTTGGATGTGCCTTTAGCTATTGTGGATGCGACTGTTTTAACAGAAGCGGGTTATGTGGGAGAAGATGTTGAAAGTATTTTGACACGACTGCTTCAAGCAGCTGATTATGATGTAGCCAAAGCCGAACGCGGAATTGTATTTATTGATGAAATAGATAAAATTGCACGTAAAAGCGATAATCCATCAATTACGCGTGATGTTTCTGGCGAAGGAGTACAACAAGCATTATTGAAATTATTAGAAGGAACGGTTGTAAATGTACCACCAAAAGGCGGACGTAAACACCCAGACCAAAAATTCGTGGAAGTCAATACACAGAATATTTTGTTTATAGCCGGTGGTGCTTTTGATGGTGTTGAACGTATTATATCAAAACGTTTGAATCGTCAAGCTGTTGGTTATTCCACTTCAAAAAATGTGGATAATATTGATAAAGATAATTTGTTGCAATATATTATTCCAAAAGATATTAAGGATTTTGGATTGATTCCAGAGATTATCGGTCGTTTGCCGGTATTGACACACATGGATCCATTGGACCGAGAAACATTGAGAGCTATTTTGACGCAACCTAAAAATGCGTTAATCAAACAATATGAGAAATTGTTTTTGATGGATGAGGTTCAGTTCACGATTACAGATGAAGCTTTGGATTTCATTGTTGATAAAGCTTTGGAATACAAATTGGGAGCGCGTGGATTGCGTTCTTTGTGCGAAGCTATCTTAACGGATGCCATGTATGAATTGCCAAGTTCAGATGATAAAATATTAGAAATTGACGTAGATTACGCCAAAGAAACCTTGAATAAAAACTTATTGAAGCGATTGGAAATTGCATCGTAAATTTTTAGGATTATAACATTTCAAACCCGACCGTTTTTTTAAGCGGTCGGGTTTATTATTAAATATTAAATTCCTTCGTTTTTAAGAATGACTAAATTGGTATGTTTTTTTGGAGAATTAAAAACAATATAAAAATCCAAACTTCCCTTTCTTCGTTTTAAAAAAACAACCGTTATCCTTTTTTATAAGCAATAGATTGTCGATTTTTGCCCCTTGTAAATCAATATAAATAAAAATGGCAGTAGAAGATAAAGAGATTATTTTGTTAAAAGTTTCTGGTCAGGATAAGCCAGGAGTGACCGCTGGTTTAACATCCATATTAGCCACTTATGATGCTATTATTTTGGATATTGGTCAAGCAGATATTCATGATACACTGTCTCTAGGTATTTTATTTGAAATAAAAACAGGCTCTAATTCAGCACCTGTTCTGAAAGATTTATTGTTTAAAGCCTATGAATTAGGGATCAAGGTTAAGTTCATTCCAATTACGATTCCAGATTACGAAAATTGGGTCAAAGCACAACGAAAACAACGCTATATCATCAATGTTTTAGGAGAAACTTTGACAGCTGTGCAACTAGCAGCTGTGACCAAAATAATGTCTGACCAAAATTTGAATATCGATTCCATTATTCGATTAACAGGCCGAACTTCTGTGGTGGAAAAAGAAGAATATCCGCGTTCTTGTGTACAATTATCCGTGACAGGAAATATTGTAGACAAAACAGTGATGACCGCCAGTTTTATGGAAATTTCGGGAACTTTGGATGTAGATATTTCTTTTCAAGAAGATAATATGTATAGAAGAAACAGACGATTGGTGTGTTTTGACATGGATTCTACCTTAATTCAAACCGAAGTAATTGATGAATTAGCGGAGCTAGCTGGTGTAGGTGAGCAAGTTCGAGCCATTACAGAATCGGCGATGAATGGTGAAATTGATTTTAGCGAAAGCTTCAAACAACGAATGGCTTTGTTAGAAGGTTTAAGCGAGGATGTACTACAAAAGGTCGCTGAAAATCTTCCCATTACAAAAGGAGCACATCGTTTGATGAAAGCCTTGAAATATTATGGGTATAAAACCGCAATTTTATCTGGTGGATTCACCTACTTTGGTCATTATTTGCAAAAGGAATTAGGGATTGATTACGTTCATGCTAATGAATTGGAGATTATTGACGGTAAATTAACAGGTAATTATTTAGGCGAAATTGTTGATGGGCAAAAGAAAGCGGAATACTTAAAAGCAATTGCTGAAAAAGAAGGCATTCACATCAATCAAACCATTGCTGTGGGAGATGGCGCCAATGATTTGCCTATGCTGAATTTAGCTGGTTTAGGAATTGCTTTTCATGCTAAACAAAAAGTAAAAGAAAATGCAGCAACATCAATTTCTAGCTTAGGCCTTGATGGTGTTTTGTACCTATTAGGATACCACGACAGGCATATTGATATGATGGAGGAGTAGTATACCTATAATAATAATTCGAAAGTCTTAGCTCATTTTTTTGAGTTAAGGCTTTTTTTTATGCAATAGCTAAAAAACCAATAACAATCGATAATCGGATTTAAATAAGTTGTAACTTTAATATTCAAATTTTCAAAAAAAGAAAGATGATAAAAGTTCAAAGTACAATAAAAGCTCCAATTGAAAAAATATGGCAATTATGGACTTCACCTGAGCATATTACACAATGGAATAATGCTTCGGAGGACTGGTTTACACCTTATGCTGAAAATGATTTGGAAATAGGCGGTAGGTTTAAATTTACCATGGCCTCAAAAGACGGCGCAATGAGTTTTGATTTTGAAGGAATGTATACCGATGTAATAAACTATTCTTTTATTGCCTATAAACTTGAGGACGGAAGAAAAATTAATGTCAGTTTTGAACCCCAAAAGAAAGGGGTCATTATCACTGAAAAATTTGACCCTGAAACAGAAAATACTGAGGTATTGCAACAGCAAGGCTGGCAGGCAATACTTGATAATTTTAAAAAATATGCTGAAAACACAGTGGTTTAAAAAAGGATACGATGACAAAAAAAATCTGGCTTAATCTCCCTGTAAAAGAGGTAGCAAAATCGAAAATTTTTTTTTCTAAAATGGGATTTTCTTTTAACGAACAACACGATTCAGCACATTCAACTTGTATGATGATTGGTGAAACTAATTTTGTAATAATGCTTTTTGAAGAATCAATGTTTGGTAGTTTTGCGCAAAACAAAATTACGGATACAAAAACAAGTACTGAGATTCTAATTTCTATTGATGCCGAAAGCAGGGAAGAAGTTGATGAATTTGCTGAAAAAGTTATTGCTGCCGGCGGAACACTTTTTTCAAAACCAGCCGAAAATCAAGGATGGATGTATGGTTGTGCTTTTGCGGATTTAGATGGACATCGATGGAATGTTTTGCACATGGATTTGACCAAATTACAACATTAAATATGGAAACATTAGAATTTACAATACAAATAAACGCTTCAAAACAAAAAGTTTGGAGTGTTTTATGGAATGATGAATCCTATAGAAAATGGACTTCCGCTTTTTGTGAAGGCGCTTATGCAGTGAGTGATTGGAAAGAAGGTAGTGCAATACATTTTCTTTCTCCAAGTGGCGAAGGAATGAATAGTAGTATTGAAAAAAAATAGATCAGGAATATATCGCTTTCAAACACATAAGCGAACTGAAAAATTTTAAAGAAATGCCAATTGATGCAGCCTCTCAAGAATGGACAGGGGCAATGGAAACTTATCGATTGACCCAAAATAATTCCTTTACAATACTAGAAGTTACTATGGATTGTGTCGAAAAGTATGTCGATTATTTTAAAAAGACGTTCCCAAAGGGATTAGAAATAGTAAAACAACTTTCTGAAAATTAACACTAATTATCAATAAAAAATGGCAACAATAAACCCTTATTTAATTTTTAACGGAAACTGCGAAGAAGCATTTCTGTTTTACCAATCCGTATTTGGAGGAGAATTTCCCTATGTTGGAAAATTCAAAGATATGCCTGCTGGCGACAATAGTTCAACCCTTTCTGAAGAAGACGAAAATAAAATTATGCATATTAGTTTACCAATAAGCAAAGATTCTGTTTTGATGGGAAGTGATAGCAATTCGGCTAGTGGAGATGTTGTTTTTGGAGGAAATATATCCATTTCCATAAATACAGAAAGTAAAGCCGAAGCGGATAAACTTTTCAATGGGTTGTCAGCAGGTGGAAATCCTTTTATGCCGATGAATCAAACATTTTGGGGCGCTTATTTTGGTATGTTTGTGGATAAATTTGGCATTCATTGGATGGTGAATTTTGACGAAAATGAAAAATAATTATATACAAAAAGCGAGAAATTTTTCTCGCTTTTTGTTTTGCTTTAGTTTCAAAGAAGATTTTTTATTTGATCATTCCGCCTCCTTGTTTTACTTTTTCAGTATTGATTTCTGTATTTTCTTTTTCTAATTTTAGGTTTCCAAAGTTGTATGTCAATGAAATTCTAAAGGTTCTCGAATCTTGTTTTTGATAAAAACGAGTGTCTAAGTTTTCTCCTGAAATCAACGCATTAACTTCATTTTTATTAAAAACATCAAAACAATGCAATCCTAATTTTAGCTTTTTATTCATAAAATCTTTGTTGAATGAAATATCAAATTGCTGAATTGGTTTTTCGATTTGGTAAATTTCCCAGGTTCCTTTTGGTAGAATAAAATAGGAAGTTGTGTTTACAATATCCCAAGGTAACATGATTTGAGCTTGTGCACTATAGTTCGTTATGGCTTTGTTAGCATACGGAAACTCATACCCATCAATGGTTGATTTGACATAATTTACATTGATGAAAATATAGTTCATCTTATCGATGGTATTCATCCGTTTTTTGAATTCTTCTTTCCCTTTAAAGAAATAATCTAACGGTATTGGGAACGAAGCAAAAGCACTGAACGTCTTTATCTTGTCAAATTGTTGAAAGGTTTGATTGCTTACCAATTCCCCAGGTTTTGCATTGAATATAAAGCGACTATCGTCTTTTGCAATGGTATAATTTGCACCCAATTGGACAAACTGCATCGCTGTTAATTTGATTTCAAAATTGTCATAGAAAACAGGTTGTAAAGTTAAGTTTCCATTAGACGAATTGTATTGGTTGAAATTGGAGCTATTATTCGGGTCAATCGTGTTATAATTGGGTTGTGCTATTTTTTTTGAATAAGAAGTACTCACGTTTACTTGTGAGCTGATTTCGTATAAAGCACTAATATTCGGGAAAAAATTGGTGTTTTTGTACTCAATTTTATCAGTTAGGGTGCTGGCATCTCTTTTTACATCAAAATCTTCAAAACGCAATCCTGCTGTAAAATTAAATTTTTTAATCTTTTTTCGCGCTTCTACATAAAAGGCGAGGTTGTTTTCGTTATAATTAAAATCAATAGTTTCGGCATAATTATTCGAATCAAAAATGGCATCTGTAGCACTGTTGATGTTGTATTTTCCAAGATTGTTGATTTTTATAGTATTGAATTTTCCACCAGTATTCAGTGAAAAATCTTTTTTCCCGAAAGGGATTGCAAAATCGTATTTTAAATAATAATTGGTCAATCCAAAATCGATATTCCCATTATTATAAGAGTTTCCAGAACTTGGACTAAATCCACTCGATTGATTGATTGGGTTTTTATCAAAAGTATTTAAAAAAGTTGTTATGTCTAATGTGCGCCCTAAAGTATCCAGTTTAGTTTTGTATTGCAAACTAATTTCATGATTGCTGTTTTTGTTTTTTGAAAATCCATCGTCTTTATAATCAATATTTTCTCCAGAGGCAGCCGAATTAAAAACATTTCGGTCATTGGCAAAATTTCCATTATAATTGAATAATACATTTGATTTTTCGCTTAATTTATAATTAGTTCCAACTCTAAAATACAGATTTCGATTTGTGGAAACATTAAAATTTTCTTGAAAAAGATTTTTTACCGGAGCAAATGAAGTAAAGGTCTGGTCGTTTTTTGATCGGTTTTCGCTATCAATATAATTGTAACCCAGCATCGTTTGCCAACTAAAATTTTTCTCTTTTCCGTTTAATAAAATTTGAGGGCTTGGTTTTTGGTATTTATTAAAATTATAGTTCATATTAAAACTGGCATTTACACCTTTCAATCGTTTTGAGCTAGTAACGATATTGATGACTGAACCACTTGAACTAGCATCAAATGAAGCGCCTGGATTGTAAATTAATTCGACTTTTTCGATGGCATTTGCGGGTAAACTCGAAAGGTAATTTTGTAAATCAGTGCCGCTCAAAGTACTTGGGGCGCCATCTACATAGATAGTTACGTTTTTTCCATTTAGGCTTAAACTTCCTGTTGGAGAAGTAATCACCCCAGGTAATTTTTTCACAGCATCGAGACTGCTTCCGCTATTGAGCATGCCATTGTCTTTTACATTGACAGTGGTTTTATCAGATTCGACTTTTAAAAATTGTTTTTTGTTGCCAAATACAGTGACTTCCTTTAATTCGTTGGTCTTGTTTTTTGTAGCTAAAGTATCTACTGTTACTTTAGAATTTGATGCAGTTGTTTTGTCAATGTTTGTTTTACTTTCTTGCGCAAAAAATACAGTTGTTGTTAAACAAAGCATAGTAAGTAATGTCGATTTCATGATTGGATTGATTGTTTGGATTGATTACCTACAAGACTTTCAAAATCATAAAATGTTACAGACGGGCGTACATTTTTTTAAGAATTTTTTTGGATTTGTTTCTTAATGGAAACCTCTACACAGCGTTTTCCACCACTTCCACCACATACTCTACCTGAAACACCGCAAGAATTTATAAAAAAAGTAATTACCAGAATGAGGATTATTTTTTTCATGGGGATTTTGTTTTTTTATCAAAAAGGCTGATTTTTTGACAATTATAAGCTCAAAATTTACATCTTTTTCAATTGTTCTAAATAATCTCTTTGATTAGATAATCTTGGAATTTTATGTTGACCACCTAGTTTGTCGCGTTCTTTTAACCAGTCATAAAATAAATTTTCTCGGGCTATATTTATTAATAACGGATTGAGAGTCATGTTATTGTGTCGTTTTGCCTCGTAATCAGAATTTAAGGATTGTAGCGTTTCATCAAGTGTTTTTTGAAACTGGGATATATCATTGGGTTTTTTCTTGAATTCTATCATCCACTCATGGGCTCCTTTTTCTTTGTCTTTCATAAAAACAGGAGCTACAGTATAATCAACTATTTCTGATTGTGTGATTTGGCAGGCTTTAGCAATAGCTTGATCCGTGTTTTCGACCATTAATTCTTCGCCAAAAACATTGATGTGGTGTTTGGTCCTTCCAGTAACTCGAATACGGTAGGGATTTAAAGAGGTAAAACGAACGGTATCCCCAATCAAATAGCGCCAAAGACCAGAATTAGTGGTAATCACCAAAGCATAATTTTTGAAAAGAACAACCTCTGACAAACGAATAATTTTTTGATCTGCTGTTCCAAACGTATCCATTGGTATGAATTCATAAAAAATCCCATAATCTAACATTAGTAATAAATCATTGGAATTATTCAAATCCTGAATGGCAAAAAAACCTTCGGAGGCATTGTATATTTCGTAATATTTGAACTCTTTTTTAGGAAGTATTTTTCCGTATTGTTCCCTGTAAGGTTCAAAATTTACACCTCCATGAAAATACACTTCCAAGTTAGGCCAAACTTCAAATAAATTTCCTTTTCCTGTATCTTCTAAAACTTTGTTCATCAAAACCAATAACCAAGAGGGAACTCCTGCAAAACTGGTTACATTTTCGGTTTTTGATTCGTTTATAATGGCAGTAATTTTAGCTTCCCATTCGCTCATTAACGAAATTTTGTTGCTCGGTGTACTACTAAATTCTGCCCAAATGGGCATGTTTTCGATTAAAATGGCCGACAAATCACCAAAAAAAGTATTGTTGTCTTCGTATATCTGTGCACTTCCTCCAAGGCGCAGACTTTTGCCTAAAAACATTTCAGAATCCTCATTATTATTCAAATACATGCACAACAAATCTTTGCTGCCTTTGTAATGGCAATCTTCTAATGCTTCACTACTAACGGGGATGAATTTACTCTTTGCATTGGTGGTTCCGCTTGATTTAGCAAACCATTTTATAGGCGTTTCCCAAAAAACATTTTGTTCCCCTTTTCGAGTGCGTTCTATCAAAGGTTGCAATTCTTCGTAGGTTGCAACCGGAATTCTTTCTGAAAAAGTCTGGTAAGAATTTATGGAAGCATAATCGTATTGCTGACCTAAAACCGTATTCTCGGATGCCCGAAGCAGATTCATCAATAATTCTTCTTGAACCTCATTTGGATATTTAAGAAAAAGTTCAATTTGATGAATTCGTTGCTTTAGAACCCAAGAGGCAAATGAATTAATTATAGGTAACGGCATTTTTTAAATTGGGAGTTATGAATTATGCGTTATGAATGATAACTTTACCAAAAATAACAAATTTTGTTTAACTTGTATCGTTAAACTTGAAACTTTAAATAGAATGACTTACGAAGGGGTACTGACTAAAATGCAAACCGAATTTGGGAATCCAATTCAATATTATCTCGTTTTTGAAAATAGTTTTTTAAATGTTAATCAACTGTTGGGCAAAGACCTTGAGATTAATTTTGTAGGATTTCAATGTTTAAACTGTGGTAAAAAGAAAAAAATATTCCGACAAGGATTTTGTTACGACTGTTTTTATTCAAGTCCTGCAGTTGGCGATTGGATTATGAAACCAGAATTAAGTACCGCACATCTAGGTATTGAAGACCGAGATTTAGGGTATGAACAAAAAGTACAATTACAGCCTCATATTGTCTATTTGGCTTTGTCAAGTGAAATTAAAGTTGGAGTGACTCGTAAAACTCAAATGCCAATAAGATGGATTGATCAGGGCGCTACACAAGCCATTGCTATAGTTGAAGTCCCGAACCGATATTTAGCAGGAATTACGGAAGTAGCTTTAAAAAATCATTATGCAGACAAAACCAATTGGCGAAAAATGCTAACGAACGCTGTTGAACAAACAGATTTGGTTGCCGAGAGACTTAAAGTTGAAAATTTAATTCCAACAGAAGTACAAGAGTATTTTTATTCTCAGAAAAGCGATTTGTATGAGATGCACTATCCTGTTTTAGAATATCCAACTAAAGTAAATAGTTTGAGTTTAGATAAAACGCCTTCGTTCAAAGGAAAATTAATTGGAATTAAAGGCCAATATTTATTGTTTGAAAATGGTATTGTTTTTAATATCCGAAGTTCCGAAGGCTATGTGGTC
>CANEXR010000082.1 GCA_947443815.1 Flavobacteriaceae bacterium
AAGAAAAACCAAAAAATCCTCCAAGACATCCTTTTAATGTTCGGATTTGGAATCGATTAAAAGAAATCAAACAAGCCTTATTTTTAAAGAAATAATTGGCTTTAATCAAATAAAAATAAATAATAACATTGCCCATAATTTTAATTATTAGCACAAAAAGAACAAAATGAAAAAAGTAGTATTAGCCTATAGTGGAGGATTAGATACCTCATATTGCCTAAAATATTTAAAGAATGAAAAAGGATATGAAGTTCACACCGTATTAATCAATACAGGAGGATTTGACGAAACGGAATTAGCAGCTATTGAAGAAAGAGCTTATGAATTAGGAAGTGCTAAACATGCCAACTTAACTATTGTTGACAAATATTACAACAAAGCCATAAAATATTTGATTTATGGTAATGTATTAAAAAACAATACTTATCCTTTATCCGTGAGTGCAGAGCGTGTTTTTCAAGCAATTGAAGCTATAAAATATGCTAAATCTGTTGGAGCAACTGCTATTGCTCATGGAAGCACGGGTGCAGGAAATGACCAAATTCGTTTTGATTTGATTTTTCAAACCATTGCTCCAGAAATTGAAATCATAACACCTATTAGAGATTTAAAATTATCACGACAAGAAGAAGTTGATTATTTATCTAAAAACGGAGTGCACTATTCTTGGGAAAAAGCACAATATTCTATCAATAAAGGACTTTGGGGAACTAGTGTAGGAGGCAAAGAAACTTTAACATCAAACCAAGCACTTCCGAGTGAAGCTTACCCTTCGCAATTGCAAAAAGAAGGGGAAGCGAAAGTAACTTTGCAATTTGAAAAAGGAGAACTTATAGGCGTTAATGGCGTACTCGATGCTCCTGTAAAAAATATTGTTCTACTCGAAAAATTAGCCAATGCTTTTGCTATTGGTAGAGATATTCACGTTGGCGATACTATTATCGGTATTAAAGGTAGAGTTGGTTTTGAAGCAGCCGCACCGTTAATTATCATCAAAGCACACCATTTATTAGAAAAACACACTCTAGGAAAATGGCAACAATACTGGAAAGAACAATTAGGAAATTGGTACGGAATGTTATTTCATGAAGGCCAATTTTTGGATCCTGTGATGCGAAATATAGAAACTTTCCTTGAAGATACTCAAAAAACAGTAAATGGAACTGTAATTGTATCCTTAAAACCGTATCATTTTTCGCTTGACGGAATAGTATCTGAAAATGATTTGATGAACACTGGTTTTGGACAATATGGAGAAATGAACAACGCTTGGACATCTGATGATGCCAAAGGATTTATCAAAATTTTAGGGAATGCTCAAAACATATTTTCATCTGTAAATCACCTGGAACATGATTAATATTGGAATTATTGGAGGTTCTGGCTACACAGCGGGAGAACTTATTAGAATATTGATGTTCCATCCCAATGCAACAATTGATTTTGTTTACAGCACTACCAATGCTGGAAAACCCCTTTCAATTGCGCATCATGATTTGTTAGGCGACATCGAAATGAATTTTACCGATACTGTAAATCCTAATGTAAATGTTGTTTTTTTATGTTTAGGACACGGGAAATCTAAAGCCTTTTTGGAACAAAACCAATTTGCCAACCATACCAAAATTATTGATTTAGGAAATGATTTTAGATTAACCAAAGACAGTATTTTTGACCAAAAGACTTTTGTTTATGGCCTACCTGAGTTAAATAAAGCTAATATTAAAAAGGCCCAATTTATTGCAAATCCAGGTTGTTTTGCTACCGCTATTCAACTGGCTTTATTGCCTTTAGCAAAAAATGAGATGCTTACCGATGCGATTCATATCAATGCTACAACTGGAAGCACAGGAGCCGGAGTTGGACTTTCGGAAACCTCTCATTTTAGTTGGAGAAACAACAATATGTCGCATTATAAAGCTTTTGAGCACCAACATTTAGGAGAAATTTCAGAAAGTTTACTCCAATTACAAAATGATTTCACAAACGAATTGCTTTTTATCCCTAACAGAGGAGATTTTCCTAGAGGAATTTTCGCAACATTATATACTACTTGCAATCAAAACCTTGAGGATGTTGTAACCAAATACAAAGCATTTTATAAAAATCAGCCTTTTGTAACGGTTACCACAACGGGTATTCATCTGAAACAAGTGGTTCAAACGAATAAATGCATTATTAGTTTAGAGAAAAAAGGAAACCGGATTTTGATTACTTCGGTAATTGATAATTTAATCAAAGGCGCCTCAGGACAAGCCATTCAAAACATGAATTTAATGTTTGGATTGGATGAAACTACAGGATTGCATTTGAAACCAAGTGGATTTTAAAAAATTGGTTATTGGTTGATGGTTGTTAGTTGTTGGGATTTCCAATTTAACTATCAACCATCAACTATCAACCGCCAACTAAAAATAAAAAAAAATGAACTTATTTGACGTTTATCCTTTATACAATATCACACCCGTAAAAGCACTAGATTGCACTATAACAGATGAAAATGGTATTGAATATTTAGATTTATATAGTGGTCATGGCGTAATTTCCATTGGACACACACAAGCTGATTATGTTGCCAAATTAAAAAATCAATTGGATAACATTGGTTTTTATTCGAATGCGATTCAAAATCCATTGCAAGTGGAATTAGCTCAAAAATTAGGGAAATTATCGGGATACGATGATTATACCTTATTTTTATGTAGTTCTGGAGCTGAAGCCAATGAAAATGCTTTAAAACTAGCCTCTTTTCATACTGGTAAATCAAGAGTTATTGCTTTTGACAACTCATTTCATGGAAGAACATCTGCAGCTGTTGCGGCCACAGATAATAAAAAAATAGTTGCGCCAATCAATGCACAACAGATAGTGACTTTTTTACCTTTAAATCATATTGATTTGGTAGAAGCTGAATTGAAAAAAGAAGATGTTTGCTGTGTTATCATAGAAGGAATTCAAGGTGTTGGCGGATTAGACGAAGGAACAACTGCTTTTTTTCAATCTTTAGAAAAAATTTGCGCCCAATACAATGTTGTTTTGATTTTAGACGAAGTACAATCGGGTTATGGTAGAACTGGAAAGTTTTTTGCACATCAACACCATGCTATTAAAGCAGATATTATTTGTCTTGCTAAAGGAATGGGAAATGGATTTCCAATTGGTGGAATCATGATTGCTCCAAAATTTACAGCTAGTTATGGTTTATTAGGTACCACTTTTGGTGGAAGCCATTTAGCATGTGCTGCTGGAATTGCAGTTTTGGATGTACTAGAAAGTCAAAAATTAATGGAAAATGTGAATGCTGTTTACGCTTATTTTACAGAAGCTATTAAACAAGTTCCTGAAATAATTAAAGTTAAAGGAAAAGGATTAATGTTAGGCGTTGAATTTGATTTTGATGTAAGTACATTGCGTAAAAAAATGATTATTGAAAAACATATTTTTACAGGAAATGCTAACAATAAAAACTTAATAAGAATTCTTCCGCCATTGACAATCAATAAAGAAGCAATTGATACCTTTATTATTGCTTTAAAAGAATCACTTGACGAAATAAAAGCATAATCATGAGCCATTTACTACCAATAGAAAAAAGAAATGCCGTTTTGAACCGTATGTCCGAACTTCTTGAACAAGAAAGAAATGCTATTAAAATTGTAAATCAACAGGATTTAAATAGGTATTCTGGTGCTGATTTGGCTATGGAAAAAAGATTGTTGGTTGACGATGCAAAAATTGACGGAATGATTCTTTCATTGCAACAATTATTTGCTCAAGAAGATCCTGTTGGTCAAATACGATTTCATTTTATCCATGAAAACGGTGTTAAAATTTACAACAAAACAGCTGCTTTTGGAACTATTCTAATTATATATGAATCAAGACCAGATGTTACTGTTGAAGCTGGAGGAATTGCTTTTAAATCCGGAAACAAAATCTTGTTGAAAGGCGGTAAAGAATCATTACAATCGAATCTGAAAATTGTAAGTCTTTGGCATCAAGCCTTAACAGAAAATAATATACCAACAGAATGGGTAGAATATTTGAATTACAACAGAGATGAAACACAGGCATTTTTAGAAAAACCAACTCAAAAAGTAGACTTAATTGTTCCTCGTGGTGGTGAAAATCTAATTCATTTTGTAAAAAAACACGCTAGCTGTCCTGTAATTGTTAGCGGTAGAGGAAATAATTTTGTCTATGTAGATGCAGAAGCAGATTTAGACCAAGCACTAGCTATTATAATAAATGGAAAGACCTCTAACATATCTGTTTGTAATGCCTTAGATAAAGTATTAATTGATACTAATCTTAACGATTGGGAAGTCTTTGCTAAGAAAGTAATTCATGAATTACAAGAAAGAAATGTAATGGTTTTAGGTGATGAAAATATTTCTAAAATTGCAAATGTCAACAAAATAGAATCAGATATGGTTTGGTATGAAGAATTTTTAGATTACAAAATTGTTATCGGAACAATCGATTCTACCCAAGAGGCCATTGAAAAAATAAATAAATATTGTGGTGGACATTCCGCTTCGATAATTACAAAAAATAATGGTATTGCCCAACAATTTATGGAAAACGTGGATACAGCAGCCGTTTATCAAAATGCCTCTACCCGATTTACTGATGGTGGACAATTTGGTTTAGGTGGTGAATTGGCAATAAGCACCGATAAATTGCACCAACGTGGCCCTATTGGTTTACAACATTTAGTGACCAATAAATGGTATATTTATGGTGATGGACAGATTAGGTAATAAAGTCAAATATTGAAAATCTTGCGTTAAAAGATTTTAAAATCCTTTTTATACGTGTCACATTAGACCACAATAAGTAAAATTATGACTAAAAAAAGAATCCTATTAAAACTGGGAAGCAATACTTTAACCAAAGAAACGAATCATATTTCGAGAGGAAAGATTGAGGATATTGGTATGCAAATTGCTGCATTAAAAGACGATTACGAGTTTATCATTGTAAGTTCTGGAGCAATTGCAGCAGCTAAACAATTTGTAAAACTTGACAATAATGATAAAGATGTTTTTGTAAAACAAGCTTTAGCATCGATTGGGCAACCCCATTTAATGCGGATTTACCATGAAAATTTTAGTGATTTAGGGTTGCATATTTCGCAATGTCTACTGTCTTATTCTGATTTTGAAAAAGAACAATCAAAAGTCAATATCGTAAATACCATCAATGTATTAGTCAAAAACAAGTACATTCCTATTATAAATGAAAACGATACAGTAGCTACAGATGAAATTAAATTTGGTGATAATGATAAATTAGCAGCTTTAACAGCCGTTTTATTAAACGTTGATATTCTGATAATTGCAACGAATACAAACGGAATATACACCAAATCCTCTTTATACAATACTACTCCCGAAACGATATCTTTGGTTACCGATTTGAATGTTTTGCAAAACGAAATTGGAGATGAAAAATCATCCCACGGAACAGGTGGCATGCAATCCAAAATTGATTCTGCTGCGATTGCAAAAGCAGCAAATATTGAAACTTGGATTGTAAATGGACTAGAAGATAATTTTATGTTGAAGGCTTTGAAAAATGAAATTGCTTTTACAAAGATTATTTAAGCATAAAATCATTTAATATGTGGATATTTTAATTATCTGCTATTTAAACGATATTTATAATTATCATTGTTTTAGACGATATTTTGATATATCGTTAATTAATACGATATTTGGATTATGATAGCAATAATTACAGCCGATATTATCAATTCAAGAAAATTGGTAAATCAAGAAATTTGGATTAGTCCGTTAAAGAAATTATTAGCTTCTTATGGGACTACACCTAAAAATTGGGAAATTTTCAGAGGCGATTATTTTCAAATAGAAATCGAAGACCCAAAAGAGGCATTATTAGTATCGTTAAAAATAAAAGCATTAATTAAAAGCATTATTACCTCAGAAACTCCCAAAAAATCGACTTCAATTGATGTCAGAATGGCAATAGGCTTAGGAACAAAGGAATATGCAGCTAGTAAAATTTCAGAGAGTAATGGTACTGCCTTTATTCATTCGGGTGAAAAATTTGAAAAACTAAAAAAGGAAAAAATATCTTTAGCAATTCAATCATCATTTACAGATTTTGATTACGAAATGAATTTATATCTAAAATTAGCCGTTATACAGATGGATTCATGGACAGTAAATTCTGCTGCATTGTTTAATACTTTATTTGAAGATCCAGAAAAAAAACAAGCAGAAATAGGTGCGATTTTAGGTATTGAACAAAACTCAGTGAGTGGAAGATTCAAACGTGCTCATGTTGATGAAATTTTAGAGTTAGATAAAATGTATCGTTTTAAACTAAAAAAAATAATACATTGATAGTTATTGTAAAATTAATTTTGGCACATATATTAGGTGATTTTTTGTTACAACCCGATAACTGGGTAAAAGCTAAAGAAGAAAAAAAAGCATTAGCATGGCAGTTATATGCACATGTTTTGATTCATGGTTTGCTATCATTATTGTTGTTATTTGACTTAACGGATTGGAAATTAGCAGTAATTATAGCATTAAGCCATCTGGTTATAGATTATGCCAAACTGAAATTTCAAACGGAAAATTCAAAAATTACTTGGTTTATAGTTGACCAAATAGCACATTTAGCGGTAATTTCATTTTTTGGATTGTATTGGTTAAATAAAGAAAAAGAGCTGTTTGAGGTACTGTTTTCCAATTCGTTTATAATATTGGTAACCGCAGTATGTTTTTTAACACAACCAGTTTCAATCATAATGAGTGTGTTGATAAAACCATGGTCAGATGCAATTCCAAATGAAAAAGGGCAATCCCTTAAAAATGCAGGTAAATACATTGGGATACTTGAAAGATTGATGGTATTTGTATTTATTTGTACCAATCATTTTGAGGCTGTTGGGTTTTTATTGGCAACAAAATCAGTTTTCAGATTTGGTGATTTAAAAGAATCTAAAGAAAGAAAATTAACCGAATATATTCTAATTGGAACATTATTGAGTTTTGGAATCGCCTTGTTAGTGGGACTATTGACTCAATATCTATTACAAATAGGGATATTCTAAGTATAAGCCTGTTGGCAAATTAATTAAAAAATAAACAACCATGAATTTTACCTCTATACAAAACATAGACTCCATTCAAAAATGGGTAAAACAAGCCCTAAAAATTAAAGAAAATCCTCTTAAAAATCAAAAACTAGGAAAAAACAAAACCTTGGGAATGTTATTTTTCAATTCAAGTTTAAGAACCCGTTTGAGCACTCAAAAAGCTGCATTGAATTTAGGTATGAACGTGATTGTAATGAATTTTAACAGTGAGGGTTGGACACTCGAGTTTGAAGACGGAGCAATAATGAACCAAGGCGCATCAGAACACATCAAGGAAGCTGCCGAAGTAGTTTCACAATACTGTGATATTATTGCCATCAGAGCTTTTGCTGGATTGGTCGACAAAGAAAAAGACAATGCTGAAACGGTAATGAGTGGTTTCATGAAATACGCTACAGTACCCATTCTAAATATGGAAAGCGCCACAGGGCATCCATTACAATCTTTGGCTGATGCTATCACAATGGCCGAAAACAAAACCAAACACAGACCTAAAGTAGTATTATCTTGGGCTCCTCATCCACGTGCATTACCACAGGCTGTCCCTAATTCCTTTGTGGAAATGATGCAATTACAAACCGAAATGGATTTTGTGATTACACATCCAGAAGGTTATGAACTTAATCCAGAAATTACCAAAGATTCCAAAATCGAATACAATCAAGACCTAGCTTTTGAAAACGCCGATTTTATCTATGCAAAAAACTGGAGCAATTACATCGAATATGGCAAAATCACTAATTCTGACCCGAATTGGACAATTACCGCCGATAAAATGAAACTGACTAATAATGCCAAATTCATGCACTGTTTACCAGTAAGACGAAACGTAATTGTAACTGATGAAGTAATTGACAGCGAAAATTCAATCGTGATAGAGCAAGCTAATAACAGAACCTACTCTGCTCAATTAGTATTGCAAAGAATTTTGAAAAAATTAGAAAAAAAAGCTAAAAAATAGATTTTAAATTAATTAAATGAGTACTACTGCCCAAAGCCCAGAAACTAATGCCCTTTCAATTATAAAAATTGGTGGCAACATTATCGACAACCCAACAGAATTGGCACAGTTCCTTATTGATTTTTCTAAAATTAAGGGCTACAAAATACTCGTTCACGGTGGAGGAAAATCAGCAACCAAAATGGCTGAAAGCATTGGTTTAGTCCCTCAAATGATTGATGGCCGCCGCATAACTGATGCTCCAATGCTGGATGTTGTGGTGATGATTTATGCAGGTGAAATCAACAAAAAAGTAGTGGCACAGTTGCAAGCCAATAATAGTAATGCCATAGGTTTTTCAGGTGCCGACGGAAATTTAATTCTGTCTACCAAACGAAATCACCCCACAATTGATTATGGCTTTGTAGGCGATGTACAAAAAGTAAATACATCATTACTAGAAACTTTATTAAAAAGTGGGATAACACCCGTTTTTTGTGCTATTACTCATGATGGACACGGACAATTGTTAAACACCAACGCCGATACTATTGCTAGTGAATTGGCTATTGCCTTGTCCGAAGTATTCGAAGTTACTTTGACCTATTGCTTCGAAAAACCAGGTGTTTTGTATGATGCCGATGATGATAATTCAGTAATCGAACAAATCAATCATGAATTATATACCAAATTAAAAGCCGAAAAAGCCATACATTCTGGAATGATTCCTAAATTAGACAATTGTTTCAATAGCTTGTCCAAAGGCGTTCAGAAAATAAAAATTGGCCATCACCGAATGTTGCAAAACGCAGGAGTTGTCCACACGAGCATTGAATTATAAAAGATTAAGGTCATGAGTAAAGTAATTGATAAACAATTAGCAAAACATTACTTTTGGGGAGAAAATTGCGAGAGTTGGGTTTTAGCTGACACCGATAGATTATCAGTAAAACAGGAAAGTATGCCAAGTGGTACAAGAGAAAAATTACATTTTCACGCTGATGCCCAACAGTTTTTTTTTATTTTAAAAGGAACAGCAACTTTTTATTTAAATGATAAAAAAGAAATTGTAACCGAACAAAAAAGTATTTTGATTGAGTCAAAAATGAAACATTATATTGCTAATGAAGCAGATTCAATTCTAGATTTTTTAGTTGTTTCACAACCAACAACAAATAATGATAGAATAGAAATTTAATATAAAAGGTATAACTCTTTTAGAATAAAATAAAAATACAAATTAAAATTTTGCGTCTTAGCACCTTTATGGTAAAAAGAAACAAATTTCACAAATAAAAACGTAGCACCTTTGTGCCTTAGTGGCAAAAATTATGAAAAACATAAAAACCCTAACACAAGAAGCCATAGCTTTATTAAAATCGCTGATTGAAACTCCTTCCTTTTCAAGTGAAGAAGAACAAACCGCGCTTTTAATTGAAAATTGGTTCCTTCAAAACAGCATTCCTTTTAACCGGGAGAACAATAATATTTGGGCTTTCAATCAACATTTTAACAAATCCAAACCCACGCTTTTACTCAACTCCCATCACGATACTGTAAAACCCAATCAAGGGTATACCAACGATCCGTTTGAAGCCATTGTAAAAGACGAAAAATTATTCGGATTAGGCAGTAATGATGCTGGCGGTTGTTTGGTATCATTAATAGCAACATTTACACACTTTTATGCTAGTGAAAACCTACCTTACAATATTGTAATTGTGGCTTCAGCTGAGGAAGAAAGCAGTGGAAAAAATGGATTAAATAGTGTTTTAAAACATTTACCAGAATTGGATTGTGCTATTGTTGGTGAACCAACATTAATGCAATTAGCCGTAGCCGAAAAGGGATTATTAGTCCTAGATGTTATTATAAAAGGTACAGCAAGTCATGCTGCACACAACAATCCCGATAATCCAATCTATAATGCAATACCAGTTATCGAATGGTTTAAAACGTATGAATTCGAAAAAATATCTACTGTTTTAGGCCCTGTAAAAATGACCGTAACCCAAATATCAGCTGGTAAACAACATAATGTTGTTCCCGCTGAATGCCATCTTGTAGTTGATATTCGGGTGAATGATTGTTATAGTAACCAAGAAATTTTGGATACCGTTAAAAACCATTTGACTGCTGAAGTCAATCCGCGTTCTATGCATTTAAACGCATCTTCCATTCCCATTTCACACGAATTAGTGCAAGCTGGAATCGCATTAGGAAGAACAACATACGGTTCTCCAACTCTTTCGGATCAATCTGTTTTAAGCTGTCAATCCTTAAAATTAGGTCCAGGAGAAACTTTGCGCTCCCACTCTGCAAATGAATTTATATATTTAAACGAAATCGAAGAAGGAATTCAATTGTACATCAAAATATTGACTGACTTTTTCAAACAATAATATTAAAGACAGGTACGGACAAGTCGCTTGTCTCTACAATAATACAACAAACTATGAAACTTTGGGAAAAAGGAATACCTACAGACAAAAAAATCGAACATTTTACAGTTGGAAACGATAGAGAATTGGATTTGGTACTAGCCAAATACGATGCCTTAGGCTCCATAGCGCATGCAAAAATGTTAGGGCAAATTGGGCTTTTAACAGATGCTGAAACGGTTTCTTTAGTGATCGCTTTAGAAGAAATTATAAAAGA
>CANEXR010000083.1 GCA_947443815.1 Flavobacteriaceae bacterium
CGGATTCCTTTGTATTGTCCCGGAAATTGAACTGACTGATCAAAATACACCGCTAACCTTGGATCTGAATAACCACCCATTATGGATTCCATATCAGCTGACATACGCACATCAGCCCAAGCACCACTAATGGTAGCAATAGGATTTGTAAATGTTGGAGAAACAACTTTAAAAGTATCTGCATTGGCAGTCATCACACCATATTTCTGACTAACAGCTTTTTCAGCTTGTGCTTTTGCTAATGTTGGATTCTTTTTAACAATACGCATAGCCAATCTCAAACGCAAAGAATTCGCAAATTTTACCCATTGTTTGTAATCTCCATTATAAGAAGAAAGATCTGTTCCTGTAAACGTAGAAACTTCGCTTGCATCCGCTCTTTTTGTTAATTCAGTTACAGCAAAATCTAATTCTTGAAACATTAAATTATACACTTCTTCTTGAGAGTCGTACTCAATAACAGGATCAGTAGTTCCAAATTTTGAATATACTATTGGACCATAAGTATCGGTAACTCTATGCATTGCTTCTACTTTCAAAATTAAAGATAGCGCATAAAATTGATCGTACTTTCCTTTAGCTCTTTGTTCAATTTTTAAAGCATTAGCCATTACATCCCCGTAAGCTGCACCCCATGCAAAGCCATTCCAACCATCAACTAAATCGTAAGTAGTATTGTTGGTGCCTCCTCTAAAAGCAGTTCCTGTAGCCATATAACCTGACCAAATATCTCCTTGTAATCCTTGCTGAACTTGGTATTTCCACTCTGGAGTAAGTACTAATACGTTGTTAAACATTGGCACAAATAATGATTTTATATTATTAAAATCTTGTTCTAATACAGTGTCAGTAGCTCCATTTGGATTGCTATTGATTTCTTCAAAATCTCCTGTACAACTCACAGCAGCTAGCAATGAGATACAGATAGCGGTTCTTTTTATTTTATTTATTATCATGATTTTTTTATTAGAAAGTTACATTTAAATTCAACCCAATACTTCTGGTAGATGGCATACCGAATACGTCAACACCTTGTAAACCTTCTCCAGTACTTAGTGAAATATTTGGATCAAAAGGAGCATCTTTATAGATGAAACCTAAATTTCTGGCAATTAATGATAAACTTGCAGATTGTAAGAACGATAGTTTTTCAACATTGAAAGTATATCCAACTGAGATTTCTCTAATACTTATATTCGTTGCATCATACACATATTCTCCTGTTGCACCTGCTCTACCTCCAGTTTGTTTGTAATAGCTTTCAGCAGGATACTTTCCTGAATAGGCGCTTCCATTAGGATAAACTGCATTAATAGCAACTCCACCTGCATTTCGCGCATCTCCTGTAGCTTTTGAAACTCCAAATTCATCATTTATAGCCTCAGTTAAGCTCATAACGTTACCACCAAATCTTCCGTCAATCAATACGTTTGCTGTAAAAGAACCAAATTTAAATGAGTTAGAAAAACCTAACATAAAATCTGGATTTGCATTTCCTACTTCTTCGAAACCTGTTTTTTGAATGGTTCCATCAGCATTTAATAATACTCTACCTTGGGCGTCTTTTTTAAGATTTACACCTTCTATAACTCCAAAAGGTCTTCCTTCAATCAAAGCATATCTGTAGTTATTAACTCCAGGATCTGTTAAATTGATTCTTCCTCCTAGTTCTGCAGGAATTTCTTTAACTTCATTTTTGTTTTTTGCAAAGTTTACCGCCGTATCCCAAGAAAAAGCATCTGTTTTAATAACCTTAGCTGTTAATACAATTTCAATTCCAGAATTAGCAATACTTCCTGCATTGAAACCGTAGTTCAAATATCCATAAGGATTAGTGGCTGGAGCAGGAACTTGAATGTATTGATTTTTTGTAACTGAATTATAATACGATAACTCAATTCCAAACTTGTTATCAAACATTCTCCATTCTGTACCAATTTCAAACTCTGATTTTAATTCTGGTTTTAAAGATTCCCCTGGTCTTGGACCTACAGTAGGGTTAATGATAACACCACCTTTAATAGTTGATCTTGGAGAAGTTACGAAAGAAGAAATATCATTTCCAACTTGTGCATACGAAGCTCTAATTTTTCCAAAATTAATGAATGATGGTAATGTTGTCATTTCGCTAATCAAAGCTGTTACACCAACTGATGGATAAAAGAAAGACAATTTGTCTGTATTTACTAGCGTTGATGACCAGTCATTTCTTCCAGATACATCAAGATATAAATAATTTTTATACCCAATATTTGCTGTTGCAAAAACAGATTGTACCTCTTTGCTTGCACCTAAAGTTTGTGTGTTATTTGCATTGTTAACAAAATTTCCTAAAGTAAACCAGTTGGCATACACCAAACCACCTTCTTTTGAATCTAATGTTGTACGATCATTATCTATTGTATTGGTTATACTCGCACCAATATTAGAATTGAAGGTAAAATCTTGATTGAATTTTGTATTAATCGTAGCAATAAAATCACCATAACGTTGCGTGCTTAAGCTATTATCGTTAAAATACCTACCATTTGGTGGAGCTAATGTTCCTTGAGTTGTAGCATACATTTTTTTGTCAAACTCACGTTGTACTCTATTATAACTGTATCTTGAAGCAAGACTCAACCAACTATTTACTTTATAATCTAAAGCTAGATTTCCTTTAAAGAAACTATCTGTGTTTTCTGATTTGTTTCTATTAATAGCCCAGAATGGATTTTGCAAAATATCTCTATCTGTCATCCAATTTTGAACCATCATATTTCTTGCAGGATCAAAAACTTCAAAATTATTTTTGTATTCATTGAAATCATTTCCTCTTGGCATCAAATAAACACCTGTCAATGGATTAAAATACAAACCGCTCACTGGTTTATTAATAATAGATTGAGATGTATAAGTAGCATTTGCAGCAACCGTTAATTTATCATTGAAAAATTTTCCAGTTTGTTGAATACCAAAATTGTTTTTCTTCAAGCTATTGCCTGGAATAATTCCTGATGCACTTGTATTTGCATAAGAAACACTTGTTGAAGATAGTGCAGTTGCAGTAGAAAAAGTCAAAGACGTAATTTGAGTATTACCCGTTTCAAAGAATCCTTTCACATGATCTTCAGAAGCTGTTTTTGCTCCCCAAGTTTCCTCACCACCGGCAACAGCTACATATTCATTTTGAAATTTTGGTAAATAAGCTGCCGTTTCAAATGTAGTTGTTGAAGTAGCTGATAAATTTGATTTTCCTGCTTTTGCTTTTTTAGAATTTAATAAAATTACACCATTAGCACCCTGACTTCCATAAAGAGCTGTTGCAGCCGCCCCTTTTAATACAGTCATTCCCTCATAATCATCTGGATTTAATAATGAAACTACATCACCACCATCTCTATTACCACCATCAGTATCTCCAAATGAATTGTTAGGTTGTCCTGAAGTTCCATTAAACAGAGGAATACCGTCAATAACGTAAAGAGGTTGATTGTTAGTCACTGAAGAATTACCACGAATCACCACTTTTGTAGATCCTCCAGTACCTCCTGCACTTTTAGTCACTACAACTCCTGCAATTTTACCTGCAATGGTATTAATGATATTCGCATCTTTAACTCGGGTTAGTTCCTCTCCCTTTAATTCTTGGGCGGCATAAGTTAACGATTTTCTCGTTTTTTTGATACCCAATGAAGTTACTACAACTTCCGAAAGCGCAGTTGTACTCGCTTCTTTCAATTGTACTTTCATAGCAGTAGCATCACTAACCACTACATTTTGAGTTTCTGATCCAAGGTAAGAAATAATTAAGATACTACCCTTTTGAGCTTGGATGGAAAATACACCATCAAAATCAGTTGTGGTTCCATTCGATTCCCCTTTTACTACAACATTTGCACCTGGCAATGGAGCTCCTGAAGCATCGGTTACCGTACCTTTGATGGTTTTTACTTGTGCAAGGGTTACCTGCGTAGTAAAAATAATCATTACGATTAAGAAAATTTGTTTCATTTTTAAAAAGTTTTTGTTAGTTATGGTGTAAATTTATTGTTAAGGGTTTTCTAAAAAAAATTATTTAAACCAACAGTACTAGTTTTTAAACCAACGACATCTTTCAATCAACAATGCGTTTCACGAAAACGTTTTCTCAAAATGGTTTTATTTCCTTTTTTAAATATTTTTAGAATTTTTATTGGAAAAATGCGGTTTTTATTGCCAAATTGATTAAAGTTGCAAATTAAAACCAAAACTTATTTCATTTAATATCGCTAAAGCAAGTCACATCGAAAAAGTAAATAAAATAAAGGAAATGAAATTCGAAATTAAACTTCAAAATCATATTTGGTTTTGGGGGGTGTATTTTCTATTGAATTTTCTGCGTTGGGGAGCCTATTTTAATGACTATCAATATTCTTTCAAATCGAACCTTATTGAATTTGCCTTGCACATCCCACTGGTTTATTTTAATTTGTTTGTTTTAGTTCCTAGATATGTTTTAAAATCACATTACATTAAATATGCAATGGCACTTTTGTTGAGCTTATTTGCTATCTATTTATTAAAAACAGGACTAACTTATTTTATAATATCTGAAAACATTTGGCCAGAAGCCAATCGCGAATACAGACCATTCGAAACTAATCATATTGTTGCCGTTTGCATTGGCGAGTTATATGTATTGGCAATGGCTTCATCCGTTTATTTAACCTTAACCTGGCTTAAAGAAAGAGATCGAAACAGAGCACTAAGAGAGGAACAGTTTAAAATTAAACTCAAATATTTAAAAACGCAGATTCAGCCCCATTTCTTCTTTAATACACTGAATAACTTATATGCACTATCGTTAGAATCTTCTAATAAAGTTCCTGATGTAATCATCAAACTTTCAAAGCTGATGGAATATGTCTTGTATGACATCGAAGGAACTAAATTTGTTCCGCTAATAAAAGAAATTGATTATTTGCAAAATTACATTGAAATTGAAAAACTACGTTTCGAAAATGCAACAGTAAACATCAATATTGAATCTAATATTGATACGGTCAAAGTTCCTCCTTTATTATTTATTTCACTTTTAGAAAATGCCTTTAAGCATGGTGGTGCAAATAATGAAAATCTTAAAATAAAAATCAATTGCAAAGTTATTGACGGTACTATTTTGAATTTTGAAATACTAAATAATTTTGTACTTTCACCAGATTTTAAAACAAAAAAAGGCATCGGTTTAACCAATACAAAGAAAAGACTAAAGCTTATTTTCAATAATGATTATACTTTAGAACACAAGATAAAATTCAATTATTATATCATCCGCATACAAATACCCATTCCTAATGAAGATTAAATGTATTTTGATTGACGATGAACCATTGGCTATAAAAGTGCTTCAAAATTATTTCAATAATTTTCATGATTTTGAAATAATTGGCACTTTCAACAATGCTTTAGATGCTTTAGATTTTATTAACAATAATGCTGTTGATGCTGCTTTTTTAGACATCAATATGCCTATGATGACTGGCTTTGAACTAATCAGTTTAATCGAAAATAAAACCATGGTGATTATCACAACTGCATTTAGGGAGTTTGCTGCAGAAAGCTATGATTTAGATGTTTTAGACTATTTAGTTAAACCAATACCGCTTCCGAGATTCATAAAATGCATTCATAAAATTACAACTGAATTTAATATTAAAAACAATATTAAAATTGAAAACCTCAGGATTGACTCTCATATTTTTATCAAAGTAGATAAAAAAATGGTGAAAATAAATATAGATGAAATCCTGTTTATCGAAGGAATGAAGGAATACATCAAAGTTGTTACTATTGAAAAAACCTATATTACTCACAAGTCATTAACTTCTTTATCCGATGAACTACCCTCGGATAGCTTTATACGAATACATAAATCCTACACCATTGCCTTGAACAAAGTGAAATTTATTGAAGGAAATAGGATTCAGATTCTTTCTTATACGCTACCTATTGGAAGAAATTACAGCAAAGAAGTAAAAAGTAAAATTTTAGAATAAGTTTTTTCATGAAAAAAATCAATTAGCATTCATAATCTCAATAAAAACACACTTTATTGAATAAATAATGCTGTTTGTATAAAAATTATCATTTTTATACTGAAATATTTTTTTTTAGTTTCCTTAAGAAATATATTTACAGTCTTGCAGCAAAAAAAGAAATAATTAATCTAAAAAACCAAAAAAAAATTATGAATTCAGAACAGACGAAGTCGAATAATTCGGCTCTTTACACATTAATAACCGTATTCTTCTTTTGGGGATTTATTGGAGCATCAAATGGTGTTTTTATCCCTTTTTGCAAAGCAAAGTTTGGCTTAGACCAATTTCAAAGTCAATTAATCGATTTTGCTTTTTATGGTGCTTATTATATAGGAGCCATTCTTCTTTTTATTTTTAGCAGCATTGCAAAAAAAGATATCCTTAATGGTTGGGGTTTCAAAAAAGGAATTATTTACGGACTATTAATTAGCACATTTGGAGCAGCGCTAATGATATTGGCAGTAACACAAGGAAGTTACTTATTTATACTTGGTGCATTATTTATAGTAGCATTAGGATTTTCGTTACAACAAACTTCTGCTCAGCCTTTTGCAGCTTCGTTAGGGGAACCACATAGTGCATCAAGTAGATTAAATCTTGCTGGGGGTATTAACTCATTGGGAACCACAATTGGTCCAATAGTGGTTTCTTTTGCCTTGTTTGGCGTGATTTCGGGAGTTAGTATTGAAGAGTTTGCTCAAAAAGAAAATTCATTGGATTCAATGAGAATTCTTTATGTGTTTGTCGGAGGCCTTTTTTTATTAGCAGCAGCCTTATTTCATTTTTCTAAAAAATTACCTTCTGGAAAGAGCGATTCTTCTTTTGAAACTGCAAATAAAGCAATGAGAACTTTAATTGCTATTACTGTAATTTTAGTAGCTATTTTTGCTTACATCTTTTCTCGCTATGAAGATCCAGAATTCATTACTCGTTTTATAGAAAATAAAGAAAAAGATTATTTAGGATTATCATTAACCATTTCTACCTTAGTTGTAGTTGTCATAGGATTGTTATTTGCTAACACTACTGCTCAAAAAAATCCAGAAGGATGGGGAGCTATGAAATATCCTCAACTAGTATTGGGTATGTTAGCTCTTTTCTCTTATGTAGGTGTCGAAGTAACCATTGGTAGTAACCTTGGTGAATTATTAAAAACACCTGATTTTGGTTCTATTACAGGTCCAGGATTAGCACCTTTTATGTCTATGTATTGGGGAAGCTTAATGATTGGAAGATGGGCAGGAGCTATTTCTGTTTTCAATCCTTCATCACAACTTAAAAAGATTTTATTGATTGTAATTCCTTATTTAGCTTTTGGGGTTGTTCTAACTGCTAATGCCATTTCTGGACAAGACATAACACCATTATATGCTTATGCATTCGTGATCATCTTTCAAATTGCAGGTTTCTTTTTAGGAAAAGATCAACCTTCAAGAACCTTAATGATTTTTGGATTAATGGGAATGATTGCCATGATAATCGGATTATTAACTACTGGAACAATCGCAATTTTCGCTTTCATGAGTGGTGGATTGTTCTTGAGTATTATGTGGCCTTGTATTTTTTCTTTGGCTATTGCAGGTTTAGGAAAATATACTTCACAAGGTTCAGCATTTTTAGTAATGATGATTTTGGGTGGTGGAATTATTCCTCCTCTACAAGGTAAACTAGCTGATATTATTGGTATCCATACTTCTTATTTTATCCCAGTATTGTGTTTTGGATTCATAGCATTCTACGGATGGAAAGTAATTGCAATTCTTCAAAAACAGGGAATTGGCCATGAAATTGAAGTAGGCGGAGGTCATTAATCACCATCTAATAACAAATAAAAAAGTCCCGTTTTTTTTAAAATGGGACTTTTTTTATATAACAAAAAAAATTTAAATTTTATTTTGCACTAATAATATTATTTAAATTTTTATTAAATAACATTCCGTAATGATCTGTAATTATATAAGAAAAATCCTTGTCTGCATGAACAATAATTTCTTTAATGTGGCGCGTAAAAGGCCCGTTAATGGTGTTTATTATCACAGTACAAGTCCCGTTAAAATACCCATCGTCCTCAATTGTTTGACGTTTTTCAATTCTTGTACCGTCATTCAATACTACCGTAACAGCCATTTCTTTATTCAAAATATGCGTATAAAAACCCTCCATAACTAATAAAACACGGTACGTATTTTTTAATTCTGGTCCCTTGAACTCATGACGAGTTATATTATATCGCAACCCTTTTGCTAACGGCTGAAATTTCTTAGAACAATCCAATTCAAAACTAGCCACATCACCTGCCTCATTAACTCCTTTAATAATTTTTGCTTCTTGAGCATTAGCAACTAAACTAACAAAAACAAATGCAAAAGCTAAAATTGATTTTTTCATGTTATAAGTATTAGAATTATTTATTTCCTTTTTCAAAATCAGCTATAAATTGAGCTAATCCAATATCTGTCAATGGGTGCTTCAATAAACCGTAAATAGCCGAAAGTGGACCTGTCATAACATCTGCTCCAATTTTTGCACAATTTACGATATGCATAGTATGACGAACCGAAGCAGCAAGAATCTGAGTTTCATAACCATAATTATCATAAATCAATCTGATTTCTTCAATAAGCGCCAATCCATCTGTAGACACATCATCCAAACGACCAATAAAAGGAGATACATAAGTCGCTCCTGCCTTAGCCGCCAATAACGCTTGACCCGCAGAAAATACTAAAGTAACATTCGTTCTAATGCCTTTGTCCGAAAAATATTTTGCCGCCATTACTCCTTCTTTGGTCATTGGCAATTTAACTACAATCTGCTCATGCAAATCAGCTAATTCTTCCCCTTCTTTCACCATTCCCTCAAAGTCCATTGCATTCACTTCAGCACTCACATCACCATCCACAAGGTTGCAAATGTCAACATAATGCTTCAAGATATTGTTTTTTCCAGTGATTCCCTCTTTAGCCATCAAAGATGGATTTGTAGTAACGCCATCCAAAACACCTAATGCTTGTGCTTCCTTAATTTGAGCTAAATTAGCCGTGTCAATAAAAAATTTCATAGTATTTCTATATTTAATTATGTAATTATTTGGGCGTGCCCACAAGGGTCAGGCTTTCCGTTATATCTTTTTTGTCTCCCTTTTGCTACGCAACGGTAGACAAAAAAGGATGCCACTTCAATCCTTCACGCAAAATCGCTGCAAAATTACAACTTATAATGATTCATTAGCATTTTTTCATACACTTTATCCGGTAGTAATCGCTTGAGTACAATCGAAAATTTCTGCATAAAAACACCCACTTTATAATGGATTTTAGGTTCAGGAGTTTGAATAATTTTATAGACTGCTTCGGCCATTTCGTTAGGATTACTGCCACTATCCACATGTTCATCCATCGTTTTAAGTGTTTGCCCATAAGCACGTTCATAAGCGGAACCTTTTAATAAAGGAGCATGAAAACGTCCCGAAGCAATATTAGTAGCAAAATCACCCGGTGCCACATTTGTAATCCAAATTCCAAAAGGCTTCACTTCCATTCGCAACCCTTCTGTTATCAATTCCAAAGCCCCTTTTGAAGCCGAATAAATACTGCGATAAGGCAAACCCATATACCCTGCAATTGATGTAATATTAATAATTAAACCCGATTGTTGCGAGCGCATTTGTGGCAAAGCAGCTTTCATTACTTCAATAGGTCCAAAAAAATTAGTCTCAAAATTATTCTTGATTTCTGCCGTCGGAATCTCTTCCAAAGGACCGGTAATGCCAACTCCAGCATTATTAATAACCACATCAAGTCTTCCAGAAATGGCAATCACTTTGGCAACAGCCTTAACAATTGAGTCCGTATCCCGAACATCCAAAGCAATCAAAGGAAAAACAGAATTCAAAACCTTTTCAGGATTCCTACTCGTTCCATAAACAACAAATCCTTTGTGATGCAAATATTCTCCAATCGATTTCCCAATGCCCGAAGAACCACCTGTAATCAATACTACTTTACTCATTATAATAACATTAAATTAATTGATTTACCATGTATTCCTACTGTATGCAACCTCACCATTTCGTTTGGAATAGCCCAAAAATAAAAAAATCCTCCATAAGGAAGATAAATAATACCAAAAGATTTTGTAGCTATAAAAAAATGGCAAGCGACCTACATCGCACCGCTCAACCACGTACCCTTGCTATGTTCCCATCCTGGGGGAGTCTGCAGGAGCTGGTCGTGTAGGACTTGCCGGTGCAAATATACAATCTTTTTATATTTTTGCAAGTGCTTTGCACCTATTAAAATAAGGTCGTATATTGGACTATTCAAATTTTATACCATGAAAAAATATAACTTCCTATTTATCATTTTATTAGCCATCACATTCACAAATTGTGGTGATACAAAAAAAGGAGAAAATAGTCTATTTACCTTCGATATTTCTAGTTTTAAAGAACAATATCAACCACAAGACGCAATAGAATTAAGCATTTTAAACCCAAATTCTAAAACTATTGATAGCACTGTCTATTATGTAAATGATAAAAAAGTAGGTTCTAAAAATAATTTGGAAAAATTTACTTTTCAATTAAAA
>CANEXR010000084.1 GCA_947443815.1 Flavobacteriaceae bacterium
CAAATCTTAATTTCAGCAATTATAGGTTTAATTTTGTCCATTATTTTGGGTTTTTTGGTATATACCGTTTTAAAAATGTCAAAAGAATTACAGTTTTTGGTCCATACACAAGCAGAAAAACTTTTGAATAGTGAAATGAAATTTAAGACAATTTTTGATCAAGCAGCGATAGGAATCGCTCTTATTGATTCAGATTCTGGTAATTTTTTAGAAATTAATAATCAATTTTGCACACTCCTAGGGTATTCAGTTGAAGAAATGAAGGAAAAAAATTTCCAATCCATTACTCATCCTGATGATCTGGAACAGAATTTATTTAATGTAATCAAACTTAAAAATGAAAACATAAATATTTACACCACCGAAAAAAGGTACATCACTAAATCAGGCGCCATTGTTTGGGTAAATTTAACTGTTTCCGTTTTGAATAAAACTAATGAAAGACCAATCACTAATATTGCAATTGTAGAAGATATAACATTAAGAAAGCAAAATCATAAATTAATTAAAATAAGTGAAGCTAGATTTAAAAGCTTATTCGAAGATTCTCCAATTCCATTATGGGAAGAAGATTTTTCAGCAGTAAAAAAATATCTTAAAAAACTTAATCTTATTGGAAAAAACACAGACTATATCGCATCCTATTTTCAAGAAAATCCAGAAGTGGTCGAACACTGTTTTTCACTAGTAAAAATAATAGACGTTAATAACGAAAGTCTTAAACTTTACAAATTTGAAACAAAAAAATTATTATTTGAAAATCTAAACAAAACAAACAATACAGAATGTATAGATGATTTTATTAAACAATTAATTGCCATTACTAAAGGGGATAAAAAATTGATTTTAGATTCAAGAATCAAAGATATTGATGGTAATTATATAGACATTAATTTTAGATGGAATGTAATACAAGGGTATAAAGATTCTTTCGAACGGGTTATTATTTCAAAAGAAGACGTTACAGAACGTAGGACCGCAGAAAAAATGATTTTTGATACCAAACAAAAAATAGAATCATTAATAAATACAATTGACGGAATTGTATGGGAATGTGATATTGTGAATTTTACTTTTTCTTTTGTAAGCAAAAAAGCAGAATCTATTTTAGGCTATAAACCCGAAGAATGGATGGAAAGTAGTTCTTTTTGGGCCAGTCATATTCATCCTGACGACAGAGAAGCGGCACTTAGTTATTGCTCCAAAAAAACAAAAGCTAATGAAAATCATGATTTTGAATACCGAATGATTGCCAAAAATGGGTCAATTGTTTGGTTAAGAGATATTGTAAATGTTATTTTTGAAAATGGTAAAGCAGTAAGTTTAAGAGGGATAATGATTGATATTACCAAAGCAAAAGAAGCTGAAAAAGACTTAAATAATTCTTTCAATCTAGTTACAGAACAAAATAAAAGACTACTCAATTTTTCATACATTGTATCCCACAATTTGAGATCACATACCAGTAACATTGAGTCAATTACAACTTTAATAGATTTATCCGAATCAGAAGAGGAACGAAATCAAATGATTCAATTATTAAAATCGGTATCAACTTCTCTAAATGAAACAATGCTTCATTTAAATGAAGTAATTAATATAAATACTAATATAAATTTAGTTATAAAGCCTTTAAATTTAAGCCGTTATATCATTAGTTCAACAAACAATCTAAGCGAGCAAATTCTACTACAGGACATAACAATAGAATCAACAATACCCCATAATTTAATTATAAATTACAACCCCGCCTATTTAGAAAGCATTTTATACAATTTAATTTCAAATGCTATAAGATATAAACATCCCGATAGAAAACCAATTATTAATATCAAATGGAAACAAGAAAACAACACAAATTATATTGAAATTTCAGATAATGGAATTGGAATTGACTTAGCCAGAAATGGCAATAAAATTTTTGGTATGTACAAAACATTCACCTCAAATCCAGAATCGAGAGGAATTGGTCTGTTTATTACCCGAAATCAAATTGAAGCTATGGGGGGGCGAATTACCATAGAAAGTGAACTTAACCTTGGAACAACTTTTAAAATATTTATCAAATGAAAAAAAATATAATCTGGATCGTAGATGACGACGCTATTTACCAAATAATCATCAATAAGATCATACAAAAATCAGAAATATTTACCTCTTGCGCTTCATTCAAAAACGGAAAAGAGGCCATAAATGCATTATCAAATATATCTCAAGATATAGAAGCACTTCCTGATATCATTTTATTAGATATAAATATGCCTGTAATGGATGGGTGGGAATTTATGGAAGAAATGAAAATGATTCCATTACCTAAACAAAAAAAAATAAATACATATATTGTAAGCTCATCAATAGCACCCGAAGATAAAAACAAATCTAAAAAATTCTCAGCTATTACTGGTTATATTTCAAAACCTGTTTCTGTAAATGATTTAATGTTAATAGCTTCTAATGACAAATAATGTGGTGTGATTTTTAAGTCAATAAAATTATCAAAGCATTTAAATATTATATTCTATTTCTCTTTTAATTTCGTCTAAGGTCTTATTGGTAAAAATAAGTTTATTGACTATTTTTTGTCTTAAAACAGCTAAGTCATCATAATCAAAATGTTTTGCCCAGGCTGTTAGATTAAGTAAATTTCTAATCTGTTTTATCCTTTTGGTAGTTTCAAAACTTGTTCTAAGAATAGCCTTATTATTATAGTCAGGATTGTTTTTATGCTGATAATTTACCGTATTGTTAACAAAATTAGCTTCAATATAATACAACTTATCTAAAGCATTGTCTGGATAAAAGCAAGTCCATTGCGCAAAACCCAATTTAATTTTAGAGTCCGTTTCTGGATTCAAAGGTTCTAAACGCCATTTACTATTAGCAAGTCGCCCCCAGTGATTCGATAGTCGATACATCCCTGATTTTGTATAATAATAAATACTCCCTGATTTACTTTGATAGTGTATCGACAAGCCATCAATTTCCGTATGGTTTTGTTCCTTAAACACACAAAAAGTATTTTTGAACGAATTAGGGTTAGGTCGAAATAGTTTTTCCATAACCGCAAAGATAATGAGAAACGCCAAAACTACATTAAGCAAACAATAATTGATTAACTTTGCCATCTGAAATTTTAAATCCAATTGATTATGTCAAAATCATTACAAGAAAAAATGTTACAAAAAGGAGTATATACAGGTATAATGGAAAAAGATGAAAATGGCAATTTTTTTTGTGGTGAATATCTTTTAGATTATAAAATAGCAAGCACAAATTTCACCTTAGGAGATTGGATAACCATCAAGTCAATTATTGAAAATCCAAGCGATATTAGCTACAATAAATATCCAAAAAAATCTAAAAATTTTGACAAAGCTAATAATAAACCTCAGCAATAGTATATCTATTTGTGTTTACAATCAAAAATAAGCTTCATTAATTGAATATTTTTTTGGGATAAACCAAAAAGTTAAAAAAAAGTGTACCTTTGCAAAAAATTTGTCGATTTTGAATTTAAATTCCATTTAATTCATATTAAAAGACAAGTAGTTATCTTATTTATGAAAAAAATAGTTGAATACCGCAAACTGCTAAATGTAGACAAAACTGCTGAGCTTAAAGATTTAAAAACCATTTATCGTAATGCTATGAAAGAAGCACATCCTGACAAATTTCAGGGAGATGAAGATGGTTTGAAAGCTGCCGAAGAAAATAGTAAAAAAATTATTGAAGCATATCATTTTTTGGTAAGTATCAATCCTGAAACTATTAAACAAAATTTACCTGAGTATACAGAAACAATTTCTACATCTACCATTACAGACTATAAATTTGTTGAAGGTCGATTAATTATTAATTTTTCAAACGGAAGTGTTTACGAATATATAAGTGTTCCTAAAGCCACTTACGTGAAAATGGTAAATGCAGATTCTCCAGGAAGATTTGCAAAAAGACATATTCTTAATTCCTTTACTTGGAGAAAAACAATCAATCAAGACTAATTGTTTTATTAAAATAAAAATAAAAAAAACACTCCCAATAAAGGAGTGTTTTTTTATTTTAAACCCTAAGTAATTACCCATAGTCTCAACATTAGTAATAATTAATTTACAAAATATTGCATAGTAAACTTGTTTTTAGTACTTTAGCAATCCCAATTAATTTAACTTAACAAACCTACTATGAATGACCCAAACGAACGGTACAAATGGCAATACCAAAAGGCAAAAGAAACACTGCATACTCTTGAGAAACAAAAAAATGAAATCGATTTTAAACTTAAATCAAACCCAATTTGTTCTGAATTGCATAAAGAATTAAGAAAAATAAATCTTGATATTAAAATTACTAAGAATGAACTTGAATATGCGGAATCCAATATTCAGGATTTAGAAATGAAATAAAATGCCTAAAAATTTCTTTTAATAGTATGTATAAATTACTTATAGGTACTTAAAACTTAATCTCTATTTTTTGCAAAAGAAATAGAGATTATTAAAAACAACTTATTTTACGTTCTTCTTTCAAAATAGTTGTGCTAAATTGGTAAAAAAAATGACATTCAATTTCCTTTATTCCAAAAAACAAAACAATAACAAAAATTTAAGCAGTAAAATTATTGAAACTTTATATTTTTAAATACTTTTGCAGACTTAAACAATTAACTAATTTATAATGAAAAAAATAATTTTATTACTTTCTGCTACTGTTGTGTTATTTTCTTGTAGCAAAGTTGGAAAAGATGAATACCTTATTTCAGGTACTGCAACAGGAATTGAAAATGGTAAAACTTTAGTTTTAGAAACTCAAGATGAAAAAGGAATGGGATTGGTTGCTAAGGATACTGTAAAAGTAGAGAATGGCAAATTTGAAATGAAAGGTAAAATTACTGAACCAGCATTCTACTTCATTCAATTAGAAGGCGCACAATCAAAAATACCTTTAATTTTAGAAAATGGAGAACTAACTGTTGTAATAAACAAGGATAGTATTCAAAAATCAAAAGTTTCTGGAACTTATAATAATGATGAATATGTAACATTTAATGAGGAAATCACTAAAGTTCAAAAGAAACTAATGGATTTTCAAACTAAAAATACCCAATTAATGAATACAGCACAACAAAGTAAAGATACTGCTGTAATTAATGGTTTGATGAAAGAATTTTCTAAAATTCAACAAGAAGTTGGAGAAGCTTCAAAAGCAAAATATTTAACATATGCTGAGTCTCATCCAAAATCTTTTATAACGGCTTTAATAATTCAAGGAATGCTTAATGACCCTAGCACCGATGTAAAAAAAGCAGAAGCTTTGTACAATGGTCTTGAAGAGTCATTAAAAAATACCAAACCTGGAAAAGCTATAAAAGTAAAATTGACGGAAATTAAAACACCTTCTGTTGGAGTAACACCTCCACCAGCTCCTGCTGCGGCTAACTGAAGGACAGCATTTTCTGCTCCAAATCCTGATGGTAAAATAATTTCACTAAAAGAAAGTTTAGGAAAAGTTACTATTGTTGATTTCTGGGCTTCATGGTGTGGTCCTTGTAGACATGAAAACCCAAATGTAGTAGCCATTTATAAAGATTTACACTCGAAAGGGCTTAATATCATTGGTGTTTCTTTAGACAAAGATGCCAAAGCATGGAAAGAAGCTATTGCTAAAGATAAATTGACTTGGAATCAAGTTTCTAACTTAAAATTCTGGGATGAACCAATAGCAGCTCAATATAAAGTAGAATCAATTCCTGCAACTTTCATACTTGATGCTTCAGGAAAAGTTGTTGCAAAAGACTTAAGAGGCGATGCACTTAGAGCGAAAATCGAAGAACTTTTGGCTAAATAAACCCCATCCTTTACACAAATAAAAAAAATCTCCCTAGTGGAGATTTTTTATTTTATTCAATACCAATACATTAAAAATAATACTAAAATTAAGTATCAATTTAGTTTGCAAACATCAAAACAGTTTTTATATTTGCAACCGCTTACTACAAATAAGCACATAAAAATAAGCTTGGGGAGATACTCAAGCGGCCAACGAGGGCAGACTGTAAATCTGCTGTGTGAACTTCGCAGGTTCGAATCCTGCTCTCCCCACAAAAAACGCTTCAATTACTTGAAGCGTTTTTTTTTATACACATTTAAAATTCTAAACTATTGAGATTTTAAATTAAAGGTTTAGCATAAATATCCATTTTTAACTTCTATTTTAAAAAAAAGACCTTCAAATTTATGCTACAAAAAAAAGTCTCGAATTTACCGAGACTTTACATTTATAAAAAAACCATTTATTCTAAAATAAAACTAACACTTACATTAGCAGTAATCGTAATTTCACCCACTGCTAGAGTTTCTCTTGGAGCAGCTTCACTATCCATAGCCATAGTTTTCATAGCCGCATAAACAGGTTGTGGATAATAGGTTTGTGAATTGTCGGATATGGTAAGGGCTTTACCAACTTTTTGTCCTAAAACAGAAACATAGTCCTCTGCTTTTAATTTAGCGTCTTTCATGGCTAATTTTCTAGCTTCAGATTGATATTGTCCTAACTTTGAAGATTGAAAAGTTACCTCATCAATTCTATTAATTCCTTCATCAACTAATCCCTCCATCAATTCATCGTATTTAGATAAATCTTTCAAAAGGATTTCAATTGTTTGTGTAGCATTATAACTGTGTTTCTTTTTCTCATAATCGTATTGTGGATTCAAGGAAACTCGTTTTGTTTTAAAATCTTCTGGCGCTAAATTCATTTTTTTTATAAATTTCAAAACAGCTTCGATTTTTTGGTCATTTTGCTTTTTAACATCTTTAGCATTATTCCCTTTTGTTTCTACAGTCACTGCAATCGCGGCTTGATCAGGAACTACTTTTACTTTGCCTTCACCGTTTGTGTTAATTTGAGGAATTTGCTTAACCTCTTGTGCGTAGGAAGTCATCATGAACAGAATGGTAAAAATTAATAATACTTTTTTCATTTGAATTGTGTTTTAATTGTTTCGTATAATTTATCTTTCAAAAGTTATGCCATTATAATTTTCCTGCTTTTTCCATTACAAAAAGAATCACAATTGGGATTGCTAACAAAACGACCATCAAAGTATGGTCAACAAACAATTGTGGCTCTTTAATTAGCGTTATCACATAACCACCAATAGCACCTCCAAAATGTGCTGTATGCCCAATATTATCGTTTTTAGCTTTCATTCCATAAATGGAATACAACAAATAAAGGATTCCAAAAAGATAAGCGGGAATAGGAATAATAAAAAAAAGACCTAGCATCATATCCGGTTGCAATAATATCGCGGAATACAACACCCCTGTTACGGCACCTGATGCACCAACTGCTCTATAACTATAATCATTTTTATGAAAAACCATGGTCAAAAGACTCCCAAAAACCAAGCTCCCAAAATAAACCATTCCAAAAGAAAAATTACCTAAATAGTTTATTACAACAGGAGCAAAAAACCAAAGGGTCAGCATATTAAAAATCAAATGAGCAATATCAGCATGAAGAAAACCTGATGACACCATTCTGATTTGTTCTCCTGAGCGAATGCTTCCGATATGAAATTCGTATTTTCTAAAAAAAGACAAATCATTAAATCCTTTGTAACTAATTAAAACATTGGCAACAATTATTGCTATTAAAATAATGTTCATACAATTTTTTTATAGTGAATGGTAAAGATAGTAAATCTCGAAGTTTGATTCAGATCGAGTTCAAATTTTATATCGTTGTTACTTTTTGAGTTATATTTGCATAAAAAAACTGCATGCAATTTCTTGTTTTCATTATAGCCTTCCCTTTACTTTGGATAATTTCTATCTTACCATTTCCTGTTTTTTATATCTTTTCGGATTTTGTCTACCTAATAGTTTATTATGTTGTCGGCTATCGCAAAAAAACAGTCCGATATAACTTAACTCTTGCATTTCCTAATCTAAGTGAGAAAGAACGTCTTATTATTGAAAAAAAATCATACCACCATTTATGTGATATGTTTTTGGAGATGATAAAAACCATGACCATATCGCAAGAAGAAATGAATAAACGATTTACAATCACTAATATTGAACTTGTAAAAGAATTTGAAAAAAAAGGAAAAAGCACGATTCTTTTAGCATCACATTATGCTAGTTGGGAATGGTTATTATCGCTTAATGATAAAACAACTTTCAAAGGAATTGGTGTATATAAAAAAATAGCCAACAAATATTTTGATAAATTAATTCGGGACATTCGCTCAAAATTCAATGCTGAATTAGTGGAAACTAAAAGTGCAATTCCTTTGATGGCAGAAAACCAACATAGCGGAATACTAAGCATGTATGGATTAGCTAGTGATCAATCTCCTAAACTAGACCGTGCATTTCATTGGGATAGATTTATGGGAGTAGAAGTTCCTGTCCATACAGGAGCCGAAATGCTTGCCAAAAGATATGACTTAAATGTGCTTTTTGTAAAAGTAAAAAAAATAAAAAGAGGTTTTTATGAAGCGACTTTTGTACCAATAAGCGACGACCCTAAAGCTGTTCCAAATTTCGAAATTACAAACATTTTTCTACGAGAAGTTGAAAAACAAATTTATGAAGCTCCTGAATATTACTTTTGGACCCATAAAAGATGGAAACACCGGAGATAGATTTGGTATCTTTTAATATCTAAAAAAAACAGCTCCTTTTAACAAGCTGTTTTTCTTTATAATAAAAACCAGTTTTTAACCAATTCATCTTCTATTGGTTGTGCGTTTTTATGAATAAATTCGTTCGTTTCTTTATCATAATCATAGTCTAAAGCCCATATTTTGTGATTTTCTGATAAGGCTTTAATTCCGTTACAAACCAACTCTATTTCGGCATTGGTAGTTGTAGGATGAATGGACATTCGAATCCAACCTGGTTTTCTTATTAAATCGCCCAAGGTAATTTCGTCAATTAACTTATGGGATGTTTCTTGATCAACATGCAAAAGAAAATGCCCATAAGTCCCAGCACAACTACATCCACCACGCGTTTGAATTCCAAATTTATCATTCAATAATTTCACTCCAAGATTAAAATGCAAATCTTCTATAAAAAATGAAAACACCCCTAATCGGTCATTATGTTGTCCAGCTAGAATTTTTATATTCGGAAAATTGGCTAATTCTTGAAAAACATAATCGATGATTTCATGCTCTCTTTTTAAAATATTTTCAATCCCCATTTGGTCTTTTAATTGGATTGCCAAAGCCGTTTTTATCACCTGCAGAAATCCTGGTGTACCTCCATCTTCCCGATCCTCAATATTATCAATATATTTATGTTCTCCCCAAGGATTTGTCCATGAAACAGTACCACCACCTGGACAATCAGGAACCATATTATTGTATAATTTTTTATTAAAAACCAAGACACCAGAAGTGCCAGGACCACCCAAAAATTTATGGGGAGAAAAGAAAATTGCATCTAAATACGATTCAGAATCTTCGGGATGCATATCAATTTTTACATAAGGGCCTGAACAGGCAAAATCAACAAAACATACTCCTTGATTTTGATGCATTAATTTTGCTACATCATGGTAAGGAGTTCTAATCCCTGTAACGTTAGAACAAGAGGTTATAGAGGCAATTTTATAAGCTCGCTCTTTGTATTTTTCTAATAAAATCAAAAGGTTATCCAAACTAAAAAGACCCTCTTCTGAAGAAGGAATTACTTCAACATCAGCAATGGTTTCTAACCAGGAAGTCTGATTAGAATGATGTTCCATGTGAGAAATAAAAACTACTGGTTTTTTCTCAGCTGGAAGATTTATAAAGTCTTTAAGGTTTTCAGGTACTTTTAAACCTAAAATACGTTGGAATTTATTAACAACTCCAGTCATTCCCGTTCCATCCGTAATCAAAACATCAGCAGTATTTGCATTTACATGATGCTTAATTATATTCCTTGCTTTATGATATGCCTTTGTCATAGCTGTTCCTGAAACTGTTGTTTCAGTATGCGTATTGGCTACAAAAGGGCCAAACTCATTCATCAATTTTTCTTCGATTGGACGGTACAAACGACCACTTGCTGTCCAATCAGTATAAATGATTTGTTTTTTACCGTATGGAGATTCAAACTCTTGGTTGATTCCAATAATATTATTGCGAAATTGTTCAAAGTATTGTTCTAATGGTGTCATAATTTTACTATTCATCATTACATTGGTCATTTGATTACAAATGTATTACTATTTAGTTGATTGTCCTTTTCTAATTTAGTTAATAGTTTTTCAATAAATAAAATCTTTCATATAAAATTCAAACTCTTACTATTTTTCATTTTTCATAAGCTTTGATGTGTTTTTGTAGTGAACTATTTTAAATCTTTAATGGTCATGATAGCTTACATTTGAAAATTAAAAAAATAAAACCCTTTTACTAAATTATCCACATTCACATTTCAAAAGGCAAATTATTATGATAAAAATGA
>CANEXR010000085.1 GCA_947443815.1 Flavobacteriaceae bacterium
CAGGAGTTCTTATACTTATGACAGTACGGAACATAAGTTAGCTTCATTATTTGCTAGAGTAAATTATGATTATAAAGAAAAATATTTATTTACAGGAATTGTTCGTCGTGATGGCTCCTCTCGTTTTGGTCCAAATCATAAATTCGGGGTATTTCCTTCCTTTAATTTAGGATGGGTTGTTACCAAAGAAGATTTTTGGAAAGAAAACAATGTTGTAAATACCTTGAAAATTAGAGGTGGATATGGAGTTGTTGGGAACGATGCGATTGCAGATTTCAGATATTTATCATTAGTGTCTGGAGGAAATAACTATTCTTTTGGTAACACTGGTGCTATTACTACTGGATATTCAAATTTAACATTAGATAATCCAGATTTGAGATGGGAAGAGACTTCGCAAGCTAATATCGGGTTCGAATCTAGATTTTTCAATACTATAAATCTTACCGTTGATGTTTATAAAAAATCAACTAATGGAATTTTACGTCCAATAACAATTCCTGGATATGTTGGAGTATCAGCTTCTCCATACGGAAATGTTGCTAATATGGATAATAAGGGAATTGAAGTTGAATTAGGATATAAAAAACAATTGGGACAAGTTAATTTTTCAGTAAATGGAAATGTTGCTTACCTTAAAAACGAAGTTACTTATGTAGCTGCGGATACAGATTATATTGGTGGAGATGCTTCTTTTCAAAATATGGGTGTTGTAACACGAACCAAAGTGGGACAATCCTACAACTCTTTTTATGGATATAAAACCAATGGGATTTTTCAAAATCAAGCAGAGATAGCGCAATACACCAATGCAAACGGAGGATTGATTCAACCTAACGCTAAACCTGGTGATTTTAAATGGGTAGATACTGATGGAAATGGAAGTATTAGCGATACAGATAAACAATTTTTAGGAAATAATATTCCAAAATATACTTTTGGTTTAACCTTGAATTTAGATTACAAAAATTTTGATTTTATGGCTTTTGCTCAAGGTGCAGCAGGGAACAAAATATTTCAAGGATTACGTAGGTTGGATATTTTAAATGCAAATTACCAAACAACAGCTTTAAATCGTTGGACAGGAGAAGGAAGCTCAAACGATTACCCTAGATTGACTAATAATGACACCAATGGTAATTTTGAAAAAATGTCTGATTTCTATTTAGAAAATGGAGATTACCTTCGTTTGAAAGTGGTTCAAATTGGGTATTCATTGCCAGATACTGCTATTTCAAAAATAGGAGCTACTAAAGTGCGCATGTATATAACTGCTGAAAACTTATTCACGTTTACTAAATATACAGGTTATGATCCTGAAATTGGTGGTGGTGTTTTTGGTATAGACAAAGGAATTTATCCACAGGCAAGAACATTTATGCTTGGTGCTAACGTACAATTTTAATAAATAAAAAATTATGAGAACAATACAATTTAAACATATTTTTATTGCAGCTGCACTGATTTCTTTAGGGTCATGTTCAGAAGATTTTGTCACAATAAACCCTAAAGGAGCATTTCTTTCAGAGAATTATTATTCTAATGAGCAACAAGCAACTGCCGCTTTGGTTGGGGTGTATGACCCAATTAGAAAAAATTCTGGTGGATTTGAGAATATGATTACAATGATGAATGCCGGTTCAGATGATCATTTTGCAGGAGGTGGTGGTGCAACAGATGGAGCAGGACTTCAGGCATTTTCTACCCATACACTTACTGCAACAAATGTACCTGCTAGTTTTTGGAACGATCATTTTCAAGGGATTTATAGAGCTAACACTTTGCTTGTAAAATTACCTGATACGGATATGCCAAATGACTTAAAAGCTAGGTTTGTAGCAGAGACAAAAGCATTAAGAGCTATTTATTATTTTAATTTAGTTCGATTGTTCAAGAATGTTCCGTTGCTTTTGGAGCCTTTAACTACAACTAATATTTATAATGTAGAACAAGCAACACCTGAAGCAGTTTATGCTCAAATCGAAAAAGATTTGGAAGAAGCAATTCCTGTTTTGCCAACAACGGTATCTGCAGCTACTGAATCAGGAAGACTTACAAAAGGTGGAGCTCAAGCCATGCTAGGTAAGGTATACCTTTATGAAGGGAAAAAAACGGAAGCCGCAGCTATTTTATCGCAAGTAAATGGTACTCCTGGAGGAACTAATCAATATGGAAACAAATTGTTAGCGAAATTTAGTGATTTATGGGTTTTCTCAAATAAATTTAATTCAGAATCATTAATTGAAGTAGTTCATACTAGTGCTGGAAATTCAGATTGGGGATTTTGGGGCTCAGGAAGAGACGAAGGTAATACTGTTAATGTGATGGTAGGAATTAGAAGTTATTCTAGACCTACTAACTCTCCAGCAGCAGATTTGCCTTCAGGATGGAGTTTTAATGTTATTACAAATGATTTATATAATGTCATAAAAACTGACCCTCGCTTTGAAGCTACTGTTTATGATATGAAAGCTTTGAAAGAAGCTGGAACTGCTGATTATATCGGTGGATATCAAGATACAGGGTATTTCCTTAATAAATTTTTACCAAGAAGAGCCGATGTTAGAACAGGTGGTGGAGCTGCTGAATTAAACTACAAACAAGATACTTATGTTATCAGATTGGCAGATACTTATTTGATGGAAGCTGAAGCCTTAGGCTCAGGTGCTAGAGCTCAAGCATTATTAGATGCAGTTAGAGCAAGAGTAGGTTTGCCATCAGTACCCGTTACATTAGCGGCAATTAAAGCTGAAAGAAGACTTGAACTTGCAGGTGAAGGACACCGATTCTTTGATTTAGTTCGATGGGGTGATGCCGCTTCTAAATTAGAAGGTAGAGGATTTGTAGCTGGTAAAGATGAAATTTTACCAATACCGGCTAACGAATTGCTAGGGACTAAATTGAAACAAAATCCAAATTACAACTAACAATCAAAAGTGAAAAATATGAACTTAAATAGAATTATAAAAAGAAGCATTTACTTATTGTTTGCTATTGCATCAGTAAGTTCCCTAACAAGTTGTACCAATGAAGCAGTAGGGGATGGAAACGGTTTGTCTGATCCTAATGTTGATGCTACATTTACAATCACTCCTTTAGAAGGGGCGGTTAATAAATATACTTTGGATGCACAAACAACAAACGTAATTGGATCAAAATGGGATATCGGAGAAGGTGCTTTTGTAGGAAAAATGTCTGAAGTGATATCTTTGCCTGATGCAGGAACCTATACCATAAAACACACTGCAATAGGAAGAGGAGGATTGACTAATACTGTTTCGCAAGAACTTGTTGTTGCTACTTCTGACCCTGTTGCAGGAAATTTAATTCAAGGTGGAAAATTTGCTGATGCAACAGATCACAGCAAATGGACTATTTTAAATATAAGCGCCTCAGGGGCAAGTTGGACACTCAATTCAGGTAGTGCAACAATTAAAGGTGGGGGTTGGAACCAACAAGGGATTTATCAAGCAGTTCAGGTTCAGGCCAACAAAGAGTATAAAATTGATATGAAAGTCTTTGGTGGCGGTTCATCAAATACTTGGTTTGAAGTCTATGCTTCTAAAACTCCTCCTGTTCAAAATAGTGACTATTCTGCTGATGGACGTAGAATGGGAATGAGTACTTGGGATGGTTGTGCTACTTCGGCTTTCGAAGGGAAATTATCAACTGTTGGCTGTGTAGGATCAGGAAACGTAGTAAAATTTGCTGAAGCTGGAACGGTATATTTAGTAATTAAATGTGGTGGTGAAAATATTGGTGCCACAGGAATTTCTATTACAAATGTAGAAATGAGAGGAAAATAAGTTAAGTTGAAGTTGAGTTTAATTGGTAAAATAGCCCATTTTCCTAGGATTATGGGTTATTTTTATAAAAACTCAAGTTCTTTAAAAACAATGAACTAGTTTTGAATATCAATAGCTTACATTCAAAATTAATAAATAAAAATAAATGAAAAATTGTAACTTAAAAATTAGCTTTCTCTTACTCTCTTTTACTTTTTTGGCTCAAGGCCAAGAAGCATCAAAAAAACAATCCGATTTTATAACTAATGGTAAAAATATTGCCGTATACACCACAGCTGATAGTACTAAATTAAGGTTGACTCAAACTGATAATTTAGTTTTTGTTGCTGCAGGACAACCTTTAGAAACTGAAATTTGTGTTTTTGTAACCCCTCAAAAAACATTTCAAACTTTTATGGGTATTGGCGGAGCAATTACAGATGCAAGCGCTGAAGTCTTTGCAAAATTATCCAAAGAAAAACAACAAGAATTACTCCATGCCTATTACGATAAGGATAAAGGAATTGGTTATACTTTGGCACGAACATCTATTCATAGTACCGATTTTAGTAGTGCAAGTTATACCTATATACAAGAAGGTGATGCCGCTTTGAAAACCTTTAATATTGATCATGACAAGCAATACCGAATTCCAATGATTAAGGAAGCAACAAAAATTGCTGGAGGAAAATTATTACTTTACGTAACGCCATGGAGTCCTCCAGCCTTTATGAAAAGTAATAAGAGTATGCTAAAAGGCGGAACGTTGTTACCAGAATACTATCAAGCTTGGGCTAATTATTATACAAAGTTTATCAAAGCCTATGAAAAAGAGGGAATGCCTATTTGGGGAATTACAACTGAAAACGAACCAATGGCTGTTCAAAAATGGGAATCTTGTGTTTATACCGCAGAAGCCGAAAGAGATTTTTTGAAAAATTTTCTGGGACCAACCATGAAAAAACAAGGACTAGGAGATAAAAAAATTGTGGTTTGGGATCATAACCGAGATTTGATGAACCAAAGAGCAAATGTTATTTATCAAGATCCAGAAGCTTCAAAGTATGCTTGGGGAATGGCTTTTCATTGGTATGAAACTTGGGCAGGTGGGGCACCTATGTTTGATAATGTTCGCAAAGTGCATGAGGCATATCCAGACAAAAAACTATTGTTTACCGAAGGATGCGTTGAAAAATTCGATGCTACAAAATACCAGTTTTGGCCTAATGCGGAACGATACGGTATTTCTATGATTAATGATTTTAATAATGGAACAGTTGGTTGGACGGATTGGAATATTCTTTTAGATCAAAATGGTGGGCCTAATCATGTGGGGAATTTTTGTTTTGCCCCAATTCACGCAGATACCAATTCAGGAGAATTAATTTATACACCTTCCTATTATTACATCGGGCATTTTTCCAAATTTATTCATCCAGATGCCAAAAGAGTGAGTACTGCTGTAAGTAGAAGCAGTCTTTTGAGCACCTCATTTTTGAATACAGATGGAAAAATGATAACGGTAGTAATGAATCAAAGTGATAAAAAAGTAACCTATAATTTATTTGTAGGCACTGATAAAACAATTGTGGTAATTCCAGCGCATGCTATACAAACGTTGGTGTATTAACCAAATTTAATTTTTAAAAGAAATAATAAATATGAAAAAAATTCTAAAACACTTTTTTTTAGGTCTAACAATCTTGGCTCAATTAGGGTGTTCTTCATCAAATGATTCTATTGTACCAACACCAACACCAACACCAATACCGCCCGTTACAAAAAATGAAGTGGATTTTTGGTTGACAAAAGGAAACCAATCGGTCTTATTACAAAAACAACTTACCGTCTTGGGTTTTGGTACAATACTCAATACCAATCAAACAATTGATGTAGATGAATCACTAACCTATCAAACTATTGATGGCTTTGGTTTTACTTTAACAGGTGGTAGTGCTGCAGTCATTAATCAATTGACTCCTGCCAAAAAACAAGAATTGTTACAAGAGTTATTTGGAACTAATAATGGAATTGGAATTAGTTATTTACGTATTAGCATTGGTGCTTCTGATATGGATGCAAAACCTTTCACATACGATGATCTTGCAGCTGGTCAAACAGATGTTAATTTATCAAGTTTCAGTTTAGCAGAAGATAAAATCAATTTAATTCCTGTCTTAAAATTAATTTTAGCCATTAATCCAAAAATTAAAATTATGGGAACTCCTTGGTCAGCACCCGTTTGGATGAAAGACAAAGCTAGTTTCGTAGGAGGTAGTTTGCAACAACAATATTATAATGTATATGCTCAGTATTTTGTAAAATACCTTCAAAACATGAAAGAAGAAGGGATTTTAATCGATGCAATTACCCCTCAAAATGAGCCTTTACATGGAGGAAATAATCCAAGTATGGTTATGACAGCATTACAACAAGCTGATTTTATAAAGAATCATTTAGGTCCAGCATTGCAAACAGCAAATAGTTCTACAAAAATAATTGCCTATGATCACAATTGTGATAATGCACAATATCCAATTACAGTTCTGAATGACCCAGCTGCTAATCCATTTGTAGACGGAGCTGCATTTCATTTATATGGTGGTGATATTGGTGCACTATCAACTGTGCACAATGCTTTTCCTAGTAAAAACGTCTATTTTACAGAACAATATACTTCATCTACAGGTAGTTTTGATGGTGATTTGAAGTGGCAAATTAAAAACGTTATTATTGGATCTATGCGTAATTGGAGTAAAACAGCATTACAATGGAATTTGGCTAATGATGGTAATTTTGGACCTCACACGGATGGTGGTTGCTCTACTTGCAAAGGGGCTATAACCATAACTAGCAGTGAAAGTTTTGTTAGAAATGTGGGCTATTATATTGCAGCACATGCTTCTAAATTTGTACCCTCAGGCTCTGTTAGAATTGCGAGTTCTGTGGTTGGAAATTTGAATACAGTTGCTTTTAAAACACCAGCTGGAAAAAAAATACTATTAGTTGAAAATGACGGAAATTCTTCGGAAATATTTAATGTTAAATACAATGGCAAGTGGATTACTACCTCATTAGACGCAGGCTCAGTAGGAACTTTTATCTGGTAAAAATGAAAAAATATCTTTTGTCACTTTTTGTAATAGTTTCCGTATCCGCTTTTAGTCAAGGTTTTTTGCATAGAAATGGGCAAAATATTGTGGATGGAAATAATAAAAACATACTATTACGCGGCTTAGGTATAGGGGGTTGGATGGTGCAAGAAGGATATATGCTTCAAACACAATCTTTTGCTAGTCCACAATATCAAATTAAATCACGGATTGAAGATTTAATTGGGCCAGTAGATACCGAAAAATTCTATGCTGCATACAAAGACAATGGAGTAACTAAAAGAGACATTGATTCATTAGCAGCTTGGGGTTTTAATTCAATTCGGTTACCCATGCATTATAATTTGTATACCCCTTCTATTCAAGAGGAGAAAAAAGGACAAATTACATGGTTAGAAGAAGGATTTGTTCGAACTGATAGTTTGTTAAATTGGTGTGCCGCCAATAAAATATATTTGATTTTAGACTTGCACGCTACTCCTGGAGGTCAAGGAAAAGATGCTGCAATATCGGACTATGATGATTCAAAACCATCACTCTGGGAGCATGCTGCAAATCAAGAAAAAATGATAGCACTCTGGAAAAAATTAGCAGCTCGTTATAAAGATAATTCTTGGATTGGGGGTTATGACATCATAAATGAACCCAATTGGAATTTTTCTGGGACTAACAAAAACGGCTGCGATGAAACATTGAATGCTCCTTTACGAGCTTTGATGGTTGCCATTACCAAAGCGATTAGGGAGGTAGATACCAATCACATAATTTTTATTGAAGGCAATTGCTGGGGAAATAATTACAATGGTATTTTTCCTTTATGGGATGAAAATATGGTTTTGAGTTTTCATAAATATTGGAATTACAACACCCAAGGTTCCATTCAGAAAATGTTGGATTATAGAACCCAATACAACGTGCCAATATGGTTAGGGGAAAGCGGAGAAAATTCTAATGTATGGTTCAAAGAGGCTATTACTTTAGTTGAATCAAATGCTATTGGATGGGCTTTTTGGCCAATGAAAAAAATAGAAAATATAGCTGGTATTACATCAGTTACAAAAAATTCTGAATACGATTTATTACTTCAATACTGGAAAAATGGCGGGAAAAAACCAACAGCTATTTTTGCTAAAAAAGCACTAATGCAGTTAGCTGAAAATTATAAAATGGATCAGGTTACCATAAAATATGATGTTATTGATGCCATGTTCAGACAAGTGCAAACCAATGCAACAAAAGCTTACAAAAAGCATGTTTTACCAGGGATAATAAACGCTACCGATTATGATTTAGGAACAAATACCTTTGCTTATTTTGATAAAGACATTGCCAATTATAAAGTAGATACAGGAACTTTTGAAGAATGGAATAAAGGAAAAGCATTACGTAATGACGGGGTTGATATTTTACCCTGTACGGATATAAATTCTAATGGGTTTCAAGTTTCATTTATTGAAAATGGAGAATGGTTACAATACACAGTAGATTTAGAAAATCAAAACACATTTGATGTAGCCATCCGATATTCAAATAAAAATACGGCAGCAAAACTGTACTTGGAAACAGATGAAGGACTAAAAACACCATCAATATCACTTCCAGAAACAGGAGGCGAAACTTTGTGGAAAACGGTTGTTTTGCCCTCAATAAGTTTAAAAAAAGGAACCACTAAAATTAAAGTTGTCTTCGAAACGGGAGGGATAAATTTGAGTTCTCTAGAATTTGTCAAATCCCAAAAATAAAAAATATAGGTCTTATTAAATGGATTTATAAATTAAAAAACTAAAAATAACCATTCATGAAAAATTTTTTAAAAAAATCAACCCTTTTCTTAGCTCTCATTTTTGTTGTATTTCAATCGTGTAGTAGCACTGGACCATCGGATGAGGTTGAGGTTATGAAGCCATTAAACTTAACAATTAAAGCTGATATTATTGGCGCCACTACTCAAAAACCAAATGGCGATGGGAGTGGAAAAGTAAATTTTACTTTGAGTGCAACTAATGCAACTTCATATAAAATTTTAATCGATGGAAAAACATCAGAATCAGCCAACGGAAGTTTTACTTATACTTTTACAAGTGCAGGTACAAATACTTACACCGTTTACGCATCGGCATACAATGGAGCCAATTTCATAAGCTCAACGACTACTATAACTGTTTTTGTTGGGTCAAATCTAATTTGGTCAGAGGAGTTTAATGTGGATGGAGCTCCTGATAATTCTAAATGGAATACTCAAATTTGGGACCCTGGTTATGTGAACAATGAACTTCAATCGTATACCAATCGTTCAAAAAATATAATTGTTGAAGGTGGTGTTTTAAAAATTAAAGCCTTAAGAGAAGAATATGGTAAAGGTAATTTTACTTCTGGTAGAATAGAAAGCAATGGCAAATTTGAATTTACTTATGGAACAATAGTAATTAGAGCAAAAATACCTACTGGAGCCGGAACATGGCCAGCTGTTTGGATGTTAGGAAGTAATATTGGCAGTGTGGGATGGCCTGCTTGTGGCGAAATAGACATTTTAGAATCAGTTGGAAAAGAATTAGATCAAAACCATTCCTCCTTACATTCACCAGGGCGTTCAGGTAATACTCCAGATACAGGAATTATAAAAGTTCCTAATAGCAACACTGAATTTCATATCTATAAAGCAAATTGGACAGCAACTTCTATAAAGTTTTATGTGGATGATGTTTTGTATTATACCTTTCAAAATTCAGATAAATTTCCATTCAATAAAAACTTCTATTTAATAGTAAATTTAGCCATGGGAGGCAATTGGGGTGGTGATGTTGATCCTAATTTCACTTCCTCCACGCTTGAGGTAGATTATATTAGAGTTTATAATTAATTTATTAAGAGTGTCTTTTAAAAAAACGAAAATGATAATTAGATTCATAAAAAAAACTAATATACTGTTTTTTTTGATGGTAGCTTTTTTTGTCTATCCTCAATCAAAAACTATTGATCAGAAAGTAAGTATTTTGTTAAAACAAATGACTCTTGAAGAAAAAATAGGGCAATTAAACCAATATACAGGTGACAATCAGGCTACTGGACCAATAACAATAAACCCAAATAAAGAAGCCGAAATTAAGCAGGGATTAATCGGTTCTATGTTGAACATTTTAGGGACGCAACATACAAGACAATACCAAGAATTAGCGATGCAATCCAGACTAAAAATCCCCTTGTTGTTTGGGCAGGATGTTATTCATGGGTATAAAATTACTTTTCCGCTTCCGTTAGCTGAAGCTGCAAGTTGGGATTTAACCGCTATTGAGCTTTCGGCCAGAATTGCGGCTACAGAAACAGCCGCAAGTGGAATTCACTGGACATTTGCGCCAATGGTTGATATTTCTAGAGATCCACGATGGGGACGTGTTATGGAAGGTGCAGGTGAAGATACTTATTTAGGGTCCAAAATTGCGTATGCTAGAGTAAAAGGTTTTCAAGGAAACTTAGGAGATGTAAATTCTGTGATGGCTTGTGTTAA
>CANEXR010000086.1 GCA_947443815.1 Flavobacteriaceae bacterium
TACGGCGCTCTACGATTATAATAGTAGAAGTTTTGAGCAACAAAAAAACATACTCGAGGATAAAATCAATAAAAATTTCCCTGTAATTGTAGCAGAACTTAATGGTGAAGTTGTTGGATTTGGTATGTATAGTGAATTTCGTTTTCGAGAAGCGTATAAATTTACAGTTGAACATTCCGTTTATGTGAATCAAAATTACCACGGAAAAGGAATTGGTAAAATACTGCTTCAAGAACTGATTCGACTAGCAAAAGAGCAAAATCTTCATACAATGATTGCGGTTATCGATGCTGAAAATCAGAGCAGTGTTGAATTTCATGAGAAATTTGGTTTTAAAACGGTTGGTATTATCAAAGAATCGGGTTTTAAATTTGACCGCTGGTTGCATTCTGTTTTAATGCAATTGATTTTAGAATAAATGGTACTGTTTCAAAAAAAACGCTAGAAAGAATAGTATCTTTGCACGACTACAATCACCATGAACTATACTTTATTATCATCGCCTTTACAAGGATTTACCGATTTTCGTTTCAGAAACGCCCAAAATAAATATTTTGGAGGAATTGATACTTTCTATTCGCCCTACATACGTTTAAATGGAAAATTGGTTGTCAAATCATCTTATGAACGCGATTTACTTCCAGAAAACAATAAGGACTTGGAAGTAATTCCACAAATTATAACCAATGATGAAGAGGAGTTTTTATTTGTAGCAAAATATGTTCAGCAACTCGGTTACAAAGAATTAAACTGGAATTTAGGTTGTCCTTATCCCATGGTTACAAAATCTGGAATGGGTTCTGGACTGATCAGTAATCCCCAAAAAATCAACAGTATTCTAGATAGAGCCCATTCCGAATCGGATATTATTGTATCTATGAAAATGCGGTTGGGATATGAAAACAGTGAAGAAATTCTGGATGTTTTACCTATTTTGGATAACTATCCTATTAAAAATATTGCCATACATGCGCGTATTGGAAAACAACTTTATAAAGGTGGTGTACATCTCGATGCTTTTCAACACTGCATTGACAATACCAAACACAAGTTGTATTATAATGGTGATATAACCTCAGTTACTAAATTTCATGAAATGCAAAAACGGTTCCCTTCTATCGACCATTGGATGATAGGCAGAGGATTGATTGCCGATCCTTTTTTGCCAAGCATGATAAAAAACAATACGTTAGCATATCCTGAAAACAAAATGGAATTATTCAGTGCTTTTCACGATACACTTTACGAAGGATATAGTGAATCATTATCTGGGCAAACTCATATTCTATTGAAAATGCACCACTTATGGGAATATTTTTCAGTTGTATTTTCTAATCCCCACAAGGTTTTTAAAAACATAAAAAAATCCAAAAGCATCCGCAATTATGAAGCTACGGTTAAGGAAATTATTGCTAAAGGTTGATTTAGAGCTTTGGGCAAAATACAAGTACATAAAAAAAGAGTTTGACTAGCAAACTCTTTTTTATATAAATCCTAATCTTTTGAAAAAACTATCCCTTAACCCAATTCACAACAACTGCATCAGTTGGTAATGTTTTTGGTGAAATTACTTTAACTAATTCCCCTTTTTCATTGATAAGGTATTTCTGAAAATTCCATTCTACTTCAGAATCTTGTAAGCCATTTTTAGATTTTTGTGTCAAAAACTGATATACAGCACACATATCATCCCCTTTTACAGATACTTTATCCATCATAGGGAAAGTTACTCCATAATTCAATTGACAAAAAGTAGCAATTTCTTCCTTAGTTCCTGGTTCTTGAGAAGCAAAATTATTAGCTGGAAAACCTACAATTACAAATCCTTTGTCTTTGTATTCTTTGTACAAAGCCTCTAAATCTTTATATTGAGGTGTTAATCCACATTTGGAAGCTGTATTGACAATCATTACCTTTTTGCCTTTTAGAGTAGAAAAATCAAAAATATTTCCTGATAAATCTTCTACTTTAAACTGGTAAATTGTTTCTTTGGTCATTGGAGTTTCTTTCTTGTTATTATCTGATTTTTTTGATTGGGCCTGATTTTGGCAACTGAAAAGCAAAATTATACAACTAGCGATACCTAATAGATTCTTCATATTTATTTTTTTTATAAAATTATAACAATTAATTGTTTGTGAGTAATTTATTTGATTAAACATACGTTAAAAAACAAAGAAGCCTGTCAATACTAATGCATTTACAGGCTTCCAAACAAAGAAAACAACAAAACTTAATGTGGTATTATAAAGTATAGGTGATTTTCCCCTTCATATAAAAAGGTGTTCCAGGTGTAAAATGAATTTCCGTTACACTTTGAGTTTCATTTTTAAGTCTTGATTCCGTAGCAAATTGGGTTTCATTCCATTTAGCATTAAAAATATTCTCTGCAGAAATTCCAAAGTTTACTTTTTTATATTGATAATTAATATTCAAATCCGAGATGAAATATCCTTTGGCTACAATTGAATTGTCCTCATTTGCAGGTCGACTCTTTAGATACCGCTGCCGAAATCCCCCGGAAAAACCTCTTATTTTATTAAAACTTACACCTCCAGTCGCAGTAAAATCAGGAGCTAATGGTATAAAATCTTGTCCTTTTGGTGCTTCAATACTTCTGGCATAGGTATAATTTGTATCTGCATCAAAAAACAACCAATTGTTCAATTGATAACGCAATCCCAATTCTACTCCCATGCGTTTTGTTTTCCCACTTGGCTCAATAATTCCTGCATCACCAACATATACAAACTCTTGTTCTAAGTACAAATACCATAAAGCTGCATTCATAATCAATGTTGGAAACGGTTTCCAAATAGTTCCAATATCTGTTCCAATTGCTGTTGGCAGAATTTGTTTTCCATTATTTTGGACTACTACCCGAGCATCATTCGAATGAAAACCTAGTCCTGATTTTACAAAAAATTGCAAATTGTTATTTTGCGAATAAATAAAATTCAACTTTGGAGCTAATTTTACTTTTGATTCTGATTGTGTTTTGTAATCTGTTACTAACTTATCCTGATAATTGAATTTAAAATAATCCAATCGAATTGCTGGATTAATCATCAGTTTACCAAAATTAAATTCCGAATTCAAATAGGAAAACAAATTAGTCTGATCAATATCGCCTAGCTTTATATTTTCTAAAACTGTTTTTCTACTTACGGTATGAGAAAGTTCGGTATTTGTAGTTGCATCCGCTCGGAAACCTGAGCCAAATTGTACTAAAACAGCAATATTGTTTACTTTTGTCTTTTTATTCAACTCAACATTTACCCCATAAATATCTCTATTTTCTTTTTGCTTAATTTGATCGCCATGTAAGGGGTCGTTTAGAAAAAAAGTGAAATTAGAATACAATTCAAATTGATAATTAGAATAAAAAGTAGTTGTTTTTAGAAACGTATTTTCATCAATTGACTTGCTAAAAGTTGCATTTATATTGGTTCTTGCAGTATTTCCGCCTTCAGTATCATCAACGGAACCAAATCTTGAAATCGTTCCATTATCAATCAACCGTTGTGGAATTTGACCAGAAGCATCCCATTTACTCGAAAAACGGGAAACCATTAATGAAAACTTACTGTCATCATTCAAGATAGTCGAATATTTTCCTAACAAATTGATTCTGCTAAAATTTTGAGGCGAATCGAAAGGTCCATCCATCAAAATATATTCGGTAGCAATATAAGCGTTTTGATTTTTCTGATTTCCCAAAAGCGAAAACAATCCTAGTGTTCGCTTCGTGCTAAACTGTCCTAATTCAAAGCCAATAGTACTTTTTTCAAGTTTCTCTTTAGTTTGAAAAGCAACATATCCTGCTGTTGCAAAATCGCCTTTATTAGCATAATACGTCCCTTTTCCAAAATCAATTTTATCAACTGTTTCTGGGATAACAAAATGCAAATCGGCATATCCTTGTCCGTGGGCATGAGAGACCATATTTACAGGCATACCATCAACCGAAATAGCAATATCTGTTCCGTGATCAATATCAAATCCTCTCAAAAAGAGCTGCTCCGCTTTGCCCCCACCTGCATGTTGACCGATGAATAACCCAGGTACTTTTCTTAAAATTTCTTGCGAAGAATTCACAGGAGTGGTTTGCAAATCAATTTTTGAAATTACATTCATCGCAGAAAGTTTTGGTTGAATTACAATCTCATTCAATCTAAAAACTGCTTCTTCCAAAACAATAATGCTATTGGATGACATAATGGTAAAGTACTTTTTTTTGTACCCTAAAGCATTTATTTCCAAATTATTTCCAAGAATAGTTTTATCAATACTAAAACTTCCAAGCTCATTTGTATGGGCATGACTTTCGGAATTTAAATTTATCAAATAGGCATTTTCTATAGGATTTCCATCAATGTCAACTACTTTTCCTTTTAGAATTTGACCCTGAGATACCGACCCTAAAAGTAATATTAGGAGCATTAATATATTTTTCATCAGCTTTTACAATTGATTGACTTTTTTATCAAAATTGGGTCCCAATTCATACAAACTAAAAAGTAATTCTTCCTTGATTGGTTTTACTTTTTCAATCAAATGATTAGCTTTATAAATCATTGCTAAGTGGTATTGGACTTTAGGTTCAAATGATTTTCCAATCACATGATTTTGAGCAATTGCTAATGCTTTTTTATTTTGACCTAAATTCAAATACGCCCAAGCCAATAAATCGGAGGAATCAGGGGTTGGTCTGTGATTGACTTCAATCTTAGCAATTGTTAACGCTTTTTGAGCAGTTTGTTTATTATCAGCATAAATCAAAGTGTTGTATTTATTATACATCGCACCATAATTGTTATTTTTCATCATAGAAAAATAAGCGTTTTTGTTTTTGATTTCTTCTTTTTTATTGCCTTCAAATTGAGCAATTTGAGATTTTAATAAATAAAAATCAGGTGTATTGTGTGTTTTGGCAATGGCATTAATTATTCTATTTGCTTCTGTAGTATTTCTTTCTTTAGAAAAAACAATCCATGCTATTCCCTTTAAAGCATAAGAATAATTAGGGTCTAATGCTAATGTTTTTAGGAAACTGTTATACGATTCTTGAATCTTGCCAGCATGTCCATAAAAATCCCCCAAATTAGAATACGACCAAATTTTAAGTGTTTTATTGTTTTCTTTCTCTGCAATATCTCTTGCTTTTTCCATAAAAGTTATTGCTGTTTTCAAATCCCCTTTATGATCATTCCATTTTGCTAGACGTATCAAATAATCAAAATCATTCATATCCCGAATCGCATTTAGATTTTGGGCTGCTTGTCTATAATTTCCCAATTCCATTTGAACGTCAAAAAGCAATTTTTGAGTTTCTTTTCTACCTTCACCTATTGCTAAAGCTTTGTCAGCTAAAACTAATGCTTCTTTAAAACGGTGCTGTGAAATGTAGTTTCTTGCCAAAGAACGAATCGTTGCTACTCTTGAGTAATTGTAAGCTTCATTAGATTTTGTTAATAATTCTTCTGTTTTATAAAGATTTTTGATGGCTCCAGTATATTCGAAAAAAGTACCATAATTAGATGCTATTTGGCTTAAATAACTAATTTGATTGGGTGCAGCATCGAATTTTTTTTGCCAAAAATCAATTTCATTTTGAGCAAATGTGAGTGATTTATTGTCTATTAAAGTCAAGTATTTGTCATAATCGGATTTTTTGGTAATCTGTTTTGGTTTCGTCTCGCAACCGAATATAAATAGGATTGTGAAAACCAAAAATGAAAGTGTTTTTAAAGTTTTCATGCTCTAATTGTTTTGTTTGTTTGTTTTGTTTAAAAAAACAGAGCGTCATTAAAAGTAATGTGCTCTGTTTTTTACTATACTACCAGGCTGAAGCCAAATAAGGGAAAGTTGTTCCAAAAGCCTTATCATTCGCATTAACATGATCTGAAGTAAGACCTGGATTCGAAGCCCCTGTTGAACCTCCAAAAATTAATAATAATTCAACATCAATTACATCATCAGCCAATGCTCTTCCTGTTAAAACATTCGTTCCATCAAAGAAAGTAGTTGGAGCTGTTTTAGACACATTAATTACATCTGTAGCCAAAAGCCCTGTAAACTGTGCTGCAGTTTGTCCTAAAGCATTCGTTGTGAACCCTGGATTCAAAGCTAATAATCTCGATTGGAAAATGGATTGATAGTTGGCCCCCATTGCTGATGGAATTGCCGCATTAAAATCATCTTTTGGTTGTCCCGAAGCAATAAAAACGGTATTAATTGCTGGTCTCGCCATTTGATCTTGTTGCACATAAGTCCCTGAAAAATCTAAGCTTATGTCGCTGTTATTTGAATCATTATTATCGCAGTTTACTGAAACAATTGCCACAACTAGTGCAATTGTTATCATTTTGAATGGTGTTGTTTTCATAATTTTAAATTTAATTGATTATTGTTTTTTCTTTGTCTCCGCCCAAACATTCAAAGTGCTTGAAGTGCCTAACATTGCTTTTGGAACTTCAACAACTAATGAGAGCACATTTGTACCAGCAAAAGTGTCAACTCCAGGGTTATTAAATCCAGAAGCTGTTCCACCAAGAATAGCTTTGAATTGTCCTAAATCAAAAAAGAAAGGGTCATCTCTAGGTCCTGCAAAAAATTTCATTCCATTTTTTTCTGCTGTTAATGGAGTAGATCCATAAGAAGAAATAGTTACATTTCCTGAAGCTGCAGATGCTTTAATAGTACTTGAAGTTCCTGTTGTGGTTGGAGCATAAGGGCCGAAAAAATACATTTTGTCGTCTCTTTTTATGGCTTGAATCACTAAATCTTCCACATTGTCGCCTGTGTTGTCAATATTGATTTCAATCATCACATTATCATTGAACGTCGCAGCAGCTGTTGCATTTGGACTTAACAACCCTTGTGTATTTACGGCAAATACTAAATTATTGGGGTCTTGACCCTGAAAAGCATACACATCAGTAATATCTGAAGCATTACCTGTTACTGATGGCGCATCTATATGATCTGCAGCCACTAGTAGTAAGCCTGAAACCGCCACTAGCGACAGACCTAAAATCATTTTTGTTTTTTTCATTTTGTTTTATAATTAAAAGGTTATATAAAAGCATTTACGGTAACGGATACCTTATGGTTTTATAATTTTTAAAAATAAATCAAAAAAAATAATATTATTTTTTAAATAATTGATATTTAGTTAATTACGAATTAAATAAAAAATATTTTTTTTGAATTTTAATTTATTTTAACCTTGATAATCATAAAATTTACCATTTGTGAATAAGAATGTATAAGTTTGTAACAGCAAAAAAAATAGTTATGACTCAAGATGAATTATTGGTATTAATTTATAAAAAAGATGAAAAAGCCTTTACCCATCTATACGATATGTATTCGAAAAGCCTATTTTCTGTAATCAATGTTCTTGTAAAAAACAGAGAAGAGGCGGAAGATGTTCTGCAAGAAGTATTTGTCAAAATCTGGAAAAATATTGATTCTTATCACGAAAGTAAAGGCCGATTTTATACTTGGATAGTAAATATTGCTCGAAATACATCTATCGATAAGCTGCGCTCTAAAAATTTTAATAACAGTCAAAAAAACCTTTCTTCAGATAATTTCGTACATCTATTTGATGACAGTAATAAACTGGCTGATAAAATGGATGCCTTAGGTTTACAAGAATTTGTAAAAAGACTAAAACCAAAATGCATTCAGATAATTGATTTACTGTTTTTTAAAGGATTTACCCAACAAGAAGCTTCGGATGAACTCGAAATTCCTTTAGGAACCGTTAAAACCCACAATCGAAATTGTATTAATGATTTAAGAAATTATTTAAAAATATAATGGAAACAAAAGCATATATAGAATCCGGTATTTTGGAACTTTACGTTTATGGTTTACTTACTGAAACAGAAAGTGAAGAAGTCAGTACTATGGCTAAAAATAATCCAGAAATCAATGACGAGATTATTGCTATTGAAAAAGCTATTGTTGCTTTATCATCGAGCTTCTCTCCTTTTCACTCTGTAGCCAATTTTGAAAAAATAAAAGCAAAATTAGATCTTAAACATTCGGAAGTTATCCCTTTAGAAACGTCTAGAAATTGGTCTCAATACATCGGTTGGGCTGCGGCAATCCTATTATTAGTTGGTATTGGTTATCAATACAATCAATTGAACCTAAGTAATACTCAAGTTGCAACTACTGAGATTGAAAAAACAAAATTGGAAAAAGAATTCAATGTTTTGAAGTTGAAAAATCAAGCATATGAAACCAGTTTAGCAGTTGTTAGAGATGCTAAAAATACTGTAATAGCACTTGGTGGACAAGCAGTTGCTCCTGAATCTTTTGCAAAAGTATATTGGAATCAAGAGACCAAAACTGTTTATATTGATGCCAGTGGATTACCAGAGCCACCAAAAGGAATGGTATATCAGATTTGGGCACTAAAATTAAATCCGTTAACTCCAACTAGTATTGGATTATTAGAAAATTTTGATGCAAACAATCAAAAAATATTTGCCGTTAATAAAGCCAATGATGCCGAAGCTTTTGGTATTACACTTGAACCTGCTGGTGGAAGTTTAACTCCTACTATGGAACAATTGTATACCCTAGGAAAAGTATAGGATAATCCTCTTTTTTTAAGATTCATAAACATCATTAATGCAAAAAGGTTCAACTTAAGTTGAACCTTTTTTTATAAAATAAACCCCTTATTTCTTGTAATATTTTCTATAATTAGGATATGTAATGGCACCCAATATAGCGATTCCTCCTAATGAATACCAAATCCAATTCAAAGAATGTGCTTCTCCACTGGCATAAGAGTGCAATCCAACTAAATGGAAGTTTACTCCATAATAGGTAAATAAAATCGATACAAAAGCAAACATACTCATTAAATTAAAAACCCATTTGCCTCTTAATGACGGAACAAATCGAGCATGAATGACAAATGCATAAACCATAATACTGATTAAAGCCCAGGTCTCTTTTGGATCCCAACCCCAGTAACGTCCCCAACTTTCGTTGGCCCATTGCCCTCCAAGAAAATTTCCAATAGTCAACATAATTAAACCAATAGTTAAGGCCATTTCATTGATATAGGTGATTTCTTGGATATTCAAATCCATTTTGGTTTTGTTTTTTTCATTGGTAAACAAAATTAAAATTAAAGAAACTGCACCCAAAATCATTCCTAATGCAAACGGTCCATAACTTGCAACAATTACTGCCACGTGAATCATTAACCAATAAGAATTTAAAACTGGTTGTAAATTTGCAATTTCTGGATCAATCCAATTCATGTAAGCAGCTGTCAAAATCATAGCTGTTACAAAAGCAGACGAAGCTACAGTAAGTTTTGATTTTCTGTCAAAAGCTAGACCAAAAAACATTGTCGCCCAAGCTACATATATTATAGACTCATAAGCATTACTCCAGGGTGCATGCCCCGAAATATACCAACGCGCTATTAATCCCAAAGTATGTAATCCAAATAATAATCCAACAACAATATGCATGCTATTAACTAAAAAAGCCAATACTTTTCTCTCTTTGAATATTTGAAGAATGGTAAATAACAACATTAAAATAGCAGCAGTCAAATACCAATAAGGCAATTTTTGAAAAACATCATACTTATTATATGCAATTTCTAGTGTAATTTTTTCTTCGCTTGGTCTTACTTTTTCTCCGAATTTTTTCTGGAAACCATTGATACTTTCTAATAATTCATCGGCAGATTTATAATTATTCGATACAGAAGCATTATTCAAAGTCCCAAAATATAAAGGAAGAATACTTTTAGTATATGTAGAATCCATTCCTTTCATTCCTGATTCGTTCAATTCTAAATAGGAAATCCACTTGTTATTTTCATTATTTGGAATAGGGAATATTTTCAAAATTCGACCACTCAAAGCCGATTCCATCAAGTTCACTTTCTTATCGGTTTCAATAAAATCTTTTTCAAACTGATTCGGATTGGCTGTTTTGAAAGCATCTTCTAAATAAGAAGCTAATTTGTAATTCCCTTTATCATCAAAAAAAGCAATAAAAGGAGCATATTTGGCTGTTTTGTCAACACCAATAATTTTACGAATGCTATCATTACCGCTTTTAATGTATATCAAAGGAATTTCTATCCATAGATTAGCATATTGGGTCATCGAAAGAAATACTTGATCTGAATTCATTCCGTTATAGCTATCGGAATGACTTACTTTTCGCAATAATTCAGATGAAAAAGTATTGATTGGCTTCATTCTACCGCCTGCATCCTGAATGATTAAACGGCCA